>JBFMGN010000553.1:0-3167 GCA_040752435.1 Spirochaetota bacterium | reverse complement strand
CGCCCCAGGAGAGGGACGGAAATGGGGTTCCGGTAAAGTTTTTCCCGTTCCATTTATGGGAGGACGGTAAGTGATAGATCCGTTTTATCTCAATCGGCAGTGGGCTTCTGAAGCGTTTTTTCTGAATCGCCTGACAGCCGCGCTCTATCAATTTAGCAATAATTATTATGTTGCGCGAAAGAATTGACGGACCTGAATCCGGTACCAGGGACGTATCAACGGCTTCCAGGTCTATGTTTTCCAGCGGGATCCCTAAAATTTGCTCTGCCACGCGTTTCCACATGGTATAAGCCATACCGGATATTGAAACCCCGGAAGTTAATAGGGTAAGTCGGCTGTCGGCTTCAAGGCGGACTATAACCGAATACGGTGCCCGTTCCTCGCCTGCGCCGATGAAACCATCCCCCTGATAACACTGGGAGAGCCCGATTCCCCGTAACGGAGTTGTAGTCGTAAATATGTTTTCCCTGCGTTTTCTAACCATTTCATAGGCGGCGTGTTTTCGCATAAAATCGGACTGCTTTACCACGTGGTCCAGGAGCGTGTCTATGGGTGGGGCTGGGGCAAAGGAGCCCCCTGTAATGAAAAGGTTATCTTTTTTCCTGGAATTCCGTTTTTTCCAAGTGTACGGGTCATTTTGTACCAGTTCCGCTATCCGGGATGCGTGAGTTTCAACCGCAAAGATGGCTTCAGACAGCCCAAAGCCTTCAAACGCAGCCAGGGGTGGATTATTTGTCCTCAAAGCCATCCCTTGAATGCGTACATCTTTGCAAGTATACAATCCGGCGGCTCCGATGCAGACCCGGTCGATAATTTCATCTGTGAAAACAGGATAGGCACCCATGTCAATAACCACTTCAATATCCATTACCACGGGATCTCCGTCCTTGTTAAGTCCGGTTTTATACCGTATCCGAATAGGTGATTGCCAGCTTAAAAATCGGTTTTGTTCGGAATTGGACAGAATTAAACGAGTTGTTCGGCCGGTTTTTACGGTGATCAGGGCGGCATAAACAGCCAGAAGGGACGGGTACCAGATTTTCCCATCCGCCGGTTTGGTGGTTTCGGGTACCCTGACGATGACGGAAGATTTATTAAGTCCTGTTGCGAGAGCGACAGAATTTCTTACATGGAAAGGCCACAGGCTCGGACTGTATACCGCTATATTTTGGCCTTCATACCTTGTAAAAGCTCCCAGCGGGTTACTGGGATGGTACCCCCGGGTGTTAGTAGAATATTCAGCCTCGACAATTTGAAAAGCCTCTTTCATCTTCCGTTGGACATCTCCAACATGCACGCGGCGTTTATAGACAACTTGCCCGCCGGTGTAACCGTGGATCGCAGGCAGGGCGGCTTCTTCCTGATATTCCACCGAAATCTTAAGTAGAATTGAAAGAAGCTCTTTTTCATTCGGGCCGGCGGCTATCAGAATCGGTTCACCGATATAGTTGACTTGTTCGAATGCGAGGAGCGGTACTGTCCGGTTGAATACTTCAATTAAATTCACACCGGGAATATTGTGCGCTGAAATTATTTTTACATGCTCCGGCAGCCTGTCCGGGAGATTAATACGCTTAATTTTCCCCCGCCTAATAGTCGACCGCAGAAGGACGGCGTAAAGCATATCTTTTTCGAAAAAGTCATCTATATAAAGATCCTTTACCTTAAGCGGATTGGATGGGGATAGTTCATCCGACACTGTGCTAACCCCTGTAATGTTGTTCAGCTATAGTTTTAACCGATTTAATAATATATTCAACCTGTTCATCGGATAAGGCCGGGTAAATCGGCAGGCTGAAACAGGTACGGTATTTTTTTAAGGCTCGCGGAAAATCTTCAGGCTTGAAATTATAAAGCTTTTTGTAATAAGGCATAATGTGAAGGGGGATATAGTGGACCGAGGTACCAACCCCTTTTTCCATCAAAAGCCGGACAAATTCATCCCTCGTAATATGCAGTTTTTTTTCTGCAAGCCGCAGGATGAAAAGATGCCAGGAATGACATTCGTCTTTCGGGGGCAGGACTAAATAGTCAGAACCGGCGAAGTTTTTACAATACATGTCCGCAATTTCCTTTCTTCTCGCCAGGAATTGCTCGCTTTTTGTCAATTGAACTCTGCCTATCGCGGCTGCGATATCGGTCATATTGTACTTGAACCCTGCTTCAATAATACTGTACTTCCAGGAGGTTGATCCTTGGGCCTGATATCTGTCCCATACAATCCTGTCAATTCCATGGAGGCGCATGATTGACACCCGGCGGGCGAGCTTTTCCTCGTTTGTGACGAGCATACCGCCTTCCCCGGTGGTTATTGTTTTGGTGGCATAGAAAGAGAATACCCCGGCCTTTCCCAGGGTACCTATGTAGCCTGCCTCTGTTTTTACGGGGAAGGCGTGGGCTGCATCCTCGAGGACGGGGATGTTCCTCACTCTGGTCATCTCAAGGATACGTTTCATGTCGCACGGCTGGCCGCCCACATGCACGGGAATAACGGCGGAAATACGCCCGGCCTTTCCGGACTGCGGGTGTTTAAGAAGGGTGTAAAGCAAATCCGGGTCCATATTAAAAGAGTTTTCTTCAATATCCACAAACATACAGTGAGCACCCAGATAACGGATTACTTCGGCGGTAGCGGTAAATGTATACGACGAGGTAACAACAATATCATTCGGCTTGATCTTAAGGGCTTCCAGGCCAAGGTGGAGTCCGGCAGTGGCGGAGTTTAATGCCAGGGTAAATTGCACCCCGACTTTTTTTGCAAAATCCGTTTCAAACTGTTTTGCCACTTCTCCGGTAGAAAGCCAGCCGCTCCTTAAGACTTTAATAACGGCCTCCTCTTCCTCTTTCCCTAAAGAAGGCAGGGCAAAAGGGATAAAATTAGTATTCCGGTTCATTTTCATTCAGTTCCAATGACGGGATATATTCATGCAGAAGTTTTCGTAAAAATATCCGATTTCTATACTCCGCCGGTTTTTCGCTCTCATAATAGCAGATCGGCTTAAGGCGTTTTAAAATATCGTCAAGGGGAGCGTTTAATCGTTTTCCCCTGATAAGGGTGTTTATGTAAGGATGCTCCGTTTTCACCGGTTCCTCGCTGGAAGCCCAAAGCCGTTCGTTGAGTTTTTCCCCGGGTCTTAAACCGATGTATTTAATTTTAATTTCTTCCT
>JBFMGN010000552.1:0-3172 GCA_040752435.1 Spirochaetota bacterium | reverse complement strand
TCTTAAACCCACAGAAGATCAGATAAAAGAAGCCATATCCGGCAACCTATGCCGGTGTACCGGATACAGGCAGATTGTTGAGGCGGTTCAATCGGCTGCTGAAAAAATGGCATAGGAGCGGAAAAATTATACTGGGGCGCCTTAATACCCGGCGGCCCATATAGAGAAGATTAATTCAAATAAGGAGTAAGAGACATGTACAGCGGTTTTAAAAACAAGCATCTGCTTAGGACCCAGGACTGGACGGTGGAGGAGATCGAAAAATGCATTAAGACGGCGGCCAGATTAAAGGAAGAGCGTCAGTTGGGTATCTGCCACGATCATATCCTTAAGGCAAAAACTTTTTTTATGCTCTTTTTTGAGGAATCGACCCGGACCCGCAATGCCTTTGAGGCGGGAGTGCACCAGTTGGGCGGGCATGCCCATTTTCTGACCCCCAAAGCCACGCAAATTGATCACGGTGAAACAGCCAGAGACACCATCAAGGTGCTGAGCCGTTATGGCGAAGGGATCGGCATTCGAAAGACCTTTGGTGAAGGCTTTAAATACATGCAGTCCGTGGCGGAGAATGCCGAAATACCGGTAATCAATATGCAATGTGAGATATACCATCCTACCCAGGCATTGGCAGATCTGATGACGATTAAGGAGAAGTTCAACGGTGAACTGCGTGGCAGGAAATTTGTTATTTCCTGGACCTACGGGCCGAATTATATCAGGCCGCTTTCCATGCCCCATTCGCTGATTCTCCTTATGTCCCGTTTTGGTATGGATGTGACCCTCTCCCATCCGAAAGAGTTTTCCTTAAGGCCGGATATTTTAAAGCAGGCGGAAGCCAATGCTAAAGAAGCCGGGGTGAAATTTGTAACGGTCGACAGGATGGAAGAAGCCGTTGAAGATGCCCATATCGTCTATGCCAAGAGCTGGGGTCCTATAATGCATACAGAGGATGAGAAGGAAGGGCTGAGTTTGATTGATAAATATCCGCGGTGGGTCGTTGACCAGGGAAAGATGAACCTGGCCTCACCGGATGCGATCTACATGCACTGTATGCCGGTAGACCGGGATATCGAGGTTACCTCGGAAGTGCTGGATGGACCGCAGTCAGCCATTTACGATGAAGCCGAGAACAGGCTGCACATTAATAAAGCCTTGATGGCCCTTACCATGGCTTCATAATTAAGGTGAACCGCGCTCTTTATTTTAAGAGTACAATTATATTAATTTGAAAGGAGAGAAAGAGATGAAAAAGATGTTTAGAACTCTGGTGATTTTCATGGTATTGGCTTGTTTAAATGGTTATATACATCATCCAGGGTCTGGTTATTATCTTCGTAATTGCCGGTCAAATGATCCGGTTTAGGCGGGTAAAAACAGTCAAGCGCAATCCAGGAGTATTTTAAAGATGGGAGCGGTAAAAGGGATTTTTGATTTAATATCTGCATTTATATCCGCCGATCTGCGTATGGCAACTCCCATCCTGATTGCGGCTCTTAGTTTAATTTATATGGAGAGGGCGGGCACTGTTAATATAGGCGTTGAGGGGATGATGCTGATTGGGGCGCTGGCAGGCAGTATGGGTTCATACTCGGCCGGCAGTGTCTGGCTAGGCGTAATAACGGCCGCTTTAGTCTGCGGATTTTTCGGTTTGATCTTTGCCTTTATGGTAGTGACTATAAAAGCCAATCAGATTGTAACCGGTATAGCTTTTAATATATTAGCATTGGGGATAACCACTACGGTAAGCCGAATTTTTTTTGGTATACAGACTTCTCCCATTTCTATCCCTTCTTTTGGAAATGTGCCCATCCCGCTGCTTTCCAGGATACCGGTTTTGGGTGAATCACTCTTCAATCAGATGACCCTCGCTTATCTGGCACTTCTCTCTGTGCCCTTGACCCATTTTCTCTTACAGAAAACATCCATAGGACTCAAAATCAGGGCTGTCGGTGAACACCCCGCGGCTGCGGATGCGGCTGGAGTGAATGTTTTTCTTGTAAGATATTGGACTATTATCGGCGGTTCCATGGGAGTGGGAGTTGGAGGTGCTTACCTCTCTTTGGGCCTGGTAAGCTTCTTTTCTGAAAACATGGTAACGGGGCGCGGATTTATTGCCCTGGCTGCGGTGATATTCGGCAAATGGAATCCCTGGGGAGTATTAGTGGCCGCGCTTCTTTTTGGTTTCGGTGATGCCCTGCAGATCAGAATTCAGGCTTTGGGAAGCAGCATTCCGTATCAATTCCTGTTAATGCTGCCTTATATCCTTACCATACTGGCATTGGCCGGCATTGTGGGCAAGGCGGTGCCGCCTAATGCTTCGGGTAAACCCTATATAAAGGAATGATAGCAAGGAGGTACTAATGGATTGGTTAAAAAGAGAACAGTAGCGACTAAGTTAGTATCGTTCGTACAAACAAATGAAAGAGGAGTATAAAAAATGAAAAAGAAATTTGTCTGGTGTATTGTTAGTTTTATCTTTATCGCGATTCTCTCTACAGGTATATTTGCCGCGGGTCAAAAAGAAGAAAAGAAAAAAACCGGCAAATTGAGAGTAGCCCTTTTACTTCCTGGACCAATAACTGATCAAGGGTGGAACCAACTGGCTTACAATGCTTTAAAGGCGGTGGAAAAGGAATTTAATGCGGAAATCGCCTACACTGAGAGAACACCGGCCTCGGATTATGAAGAAATTTTCCGGGGATATGCTGTGGCGGGCTATGATGTGATCATGGGACACGGGTTTGAATTCGGTGATGCTGCCAAAAAAGTCGGTAAAGAGTTTCCTAAACAGATATTTATTGTCACCAGCACCAATATTTTCCAAGCACCGAATGTGGCTTCATTCAGAATTAATGATCCTCAGTCCGGGTTTGTTCAGGGGTATATTGCAGCTCTTCTGACTAAGACGAACAAGATCGGTACTATCGGCGGCATGGAGATACCGCCGGTTATCAACCAGCAAAAGGGTTTTGAAGCAGGCGCCAAGTACTACAATCCAAATATCGAAGTAGTCTCTGCTCTTATCGGCAATTTTGAGGATGTCGCCAAGGCCAAGGAGATGGCGAAAGCCATGTATCAAGCAGGTGCAGATATAATAGTAGCCGATGCGGATGAAGCCAGTCTTGGTATTGTTGAAGCGGCCCGGGAGACCGGGAACAAGGTAATCGGTTCT
>JBFMGN010000551.1:0-3177 GCA_040752435.1 Spirochaetota bacterium | reverse complement strand
TTATCTTTATTATAGTAAATTTATTATGTGAGCAGACATGAAAAGCTTCTTAAGAAGTTATTGTTGAAACCCAAGGATTTTACTTATACTGAATTACAGACACTTCTTAAGGCTTTGGGCTATGTGGAACTCAAGAGAGGACGAACTTCGGGATCGAGAGTTGCTTTTATGCACAGCGAAACTCAACACATTGTTAGGCTTCATAAGCCCCATCCTTCAAGTATCCTTAAAAGGTATCAACTCGATTATATCGAGGAGGAGCTTAGATACATGGGAGTAATCAAATGAAAGACATAATCACTTATAAGAATTTCATAGGGTCGGTTCATTTTAGTGCCGAAGATTTTGTATTTTTTGGGAAAATAGAAGGTATAAATGATCTGGTAACGTTCGAAGGGAATAACGTTGAAGAAATCAATAAAGCTTTTCGAGATGCGGTTGAGGACTACGTCCAACTCTGTAAAGAAAACAACAAAACTCCCTTAAAATCTTACAAAGGCAGTTTCAACGTAAGAATTTCTGCCGAACTTCACCGGAAGGCAATTCAACAATCCTTGAAACGAGGTATTTCGCTTAACCAATTAGTTAAGGAAGCGTTAGAAAAAGAAGTAACAGAAATCAGGCAATAAAGGTGGATCAAATACTTACTGGCATCCAGCTTCGTCAAGGGATAACCGGCTTTGTTTGCAGTGGGACGAAAAGTAGATTTGGTAGGGTTAAACTAATATCAACTCTAGCCCTCTTTCCCGTATTATGTTTGCATAATCACTGTCGAGGTCTTTATTCGTTATGATCGTATGTACATTCGAGATATCGGCCACCTTATAGAGATTGTGTTTTTTGAATTTGGTATAATCGACGATTATCCAAATATGTTTCCCTGAGTGGATTATTTTTTTCTTTACCCCAACTTCGAATTCAGAAGCATTTGTTATCCCATGCTCCAGGTCGATAGCGTCGGCCGACATAAAAACTTTTTGCGCGCTGAATTGATTAAGATTTTCCAATGCCAGGCTGCCGCCGATTGTATAATAACCCGGCCTGATGACGCCGCCTACAATGGTCGATTCCACGTTTTCATAGTTCCCAAGCTCTTCAGCGATTTTTGCATCCAGGGTGATGATCCGTAATCCTTTTTTACCGTGAAGGCACTGGGCCAGATACAGGCAAGTTGTCCCCGAATCAATAATTATGCTGTCTCCATCATAGATGAATTCGCTCGCCTTTTTAGCAATCGCAATTTTATATTTTGAGTTCAACCCCAGTTTCAACTCAAACATATATTCCAAACTGTTTCGAACGGTATCGAGTATTATTCCACCGTGCACTCGATTAATGTTTTTATACTTATTTAAAGATACCATGTAAGTGATATCCCGCCGTACCGAAGATTCCGAAATATTAAATGTTTTTGCTAAAAAAACCGTTGAGACGTTCCCTTTTTCTTCCAATAATTCTACTATTTTTTTTATTCTACCGATCCGTTTCAAAAACGTGCCTCTAATTTATGCAGGCCGCTTGCCTGCTTTTTTTTACTTTATCCATGAACTCCTTTACCCGATTCTTATCTACATCGTTCCAGATATAACCGTCCCGTTTGAAGGCAGTGCCTACTATCGCACCATCTGCGATAGAGAGTTTTTCTTCAACGTTGAGCAGAGAAATTCCCGTGTTGGCAAATACAATGGTATCCGGCACCGCAGCTTTTACTTTTTGAAGGATTGTGCTTGAAGCTTCCACGCCGGCAGTAACACCCGATACACACAGAGCATCCGGATGTGTATTGAAAACCGTGGAGCGTGCAATTTCAGCTTCGTCTCTTTTTGCTAAATATGCAGCCGCCTCGGGTACGATATTGAAAAGCAGTTTTATTTTATATCCATGCAGCTTGTATTGATGTCTTACCGTCTTCCCGCAGTCCGTATTCCATAAACCGAAATCGCTGGCATATACGCCGGTGAAAATTTCCCGTGCAAAGAGAGCCTCCGTTGCAACGGCAAGATCGATGGTTGCAATTGGATCCCAGAGCACATTTACCCCGAAAGGAACTTTGATTTCTTTTTTTAATTCTCCGATTATGCGTGCCATAGTTGCAACTACGATAGGCTCCACTTTCGTCAGGTAAGGGAGGCTGTACTCATTGGAAAACATTACAGCGTCTACTCCACCTTCCTGGAGCGCGTTCAAATCTTCTTTCGCTTTGTCTACAATCCAGGCAATCCCTCTTTCCTGATTATAATTCGGATCACCGGGCATAGCGTGCAAATGACACATGGCTATAACTGGTTTATTAACCCCAAATAATTCTTTTGTCCAATACATTTTTTACTCCTGCTTTATATTATTTTGTTACAATATATGCACGAATTATGCGTGAGTCAACGGTATTGTATAAAAATTTAGCTTGACTTCTTTGTAAATGATGCATATACTGAGCAATTAATATCAACAAAATTATTGAAGGAAAAGGATGGATAAACGCTGGCACCAGTTGGCTGATATTCTGGTTAATTACTCGACTGAGGTTAAACCCGGAGAGCGCGTCATGATTGCAATGGGAGAAATTGAAACGTTTCCATTGATAAAAGCGGTGTACGAATCCGTAATTAAGGCCGGAGCATATCCCCAGGTGCAGTTTCTGTCGGAAAAGCTGCGCCATACCCTGTTGAAATACGGGAACAGCGAGCAGATCATCTGGTGCCCGGAAATTGAGGTCTATGGGATGGAATGGGCGGATGTGTATATCGGGCTTCGGGGGGCCTGCAATCTTTATGAACACTCCGATATTCCTTCCGATAAGCTGGCGATGAATCAAAGCGTCATGGGTAAAATCTCTTCCCTGCGGTGGGATAAAACACGCTGGGTATTGGTTAGAGTACCCAACGAAACATTTGCCCAACAGGCTGAAACGGATTTGGAGACTCTGATGGAAATGTTTTTCAGCGCCTGTTTGGTGAACTGGGAAACGGAAGCGCTTTCTTTAAGGCGGATTTCAAAGGTACTTGAGAAAGGATCGATGATTCGGATTATCGGCCACAGAACCGATTTATGTTTTTCTGTTAAAGATCGGAAGTGGTTTCCTTCTTATGGGAAAATAAATATGCCGGATGGTGAAATTTATACTTCCCCGGTAACCTCATCATTGAACGGTTACATTTTTTTTGAATTTCCGGGGAT
>JBFMGN010000550.1:0-3177 GCA_040752435.1 Spirochaetota bacterium | reverse complement strand
CTGATCATTGCAGTGTCAGCGCTAACCCTATCATCGGGAAGAAGCAGCCATTCCATTGAACAACTTTTGAATGCCAATGCGGCGTATATCCGGACCTTAAAAGGAAAAGGGAAAAGTGATGAGTATATTGCAGAATCCTTTTTAAAAACCCTCAGAGTAAAAAATGGAATTTTTACTTCTTTGGCAAAACGCCGGGTCTTACGGTACCTTGCCAAAATGGATGTGGAATGATGGAAGCCTGGATCACGAACTCCGGTATCCTGATTGCCGGTGGACTCATTTTCCTGGCGGTTATATACCTCGCGGTAATACGCAATATTGAAGCGCAGCGGATATCTAAAAAGTTCGATAAAAATGATATACTGCTGGTAAGCTTTGGGGTCAATTTCTACGGCCTCGAAACGGAACCCGGCGGCCTCCTCCGCAGTACCGGGGTATTGGCATTGTTGAAAAATGGCCTGTATTACAGGGCGAGATACTCAAAACGGGAGGTCTTTATTCCCGGGCATTCCATCAAGAAAATAGAAGTGGTGGACTTCCACAAAGGCAAACCGATTCATCTTAAAGTTTTTGGTATCCAGTTTATTAACGAAAATAAGACAACAGACCGGGCGGCCTTTCGTATGCCATACCCTGATCGATGGGCCTCTGCCATCAAAAGTCATTTTCAAGCTTAAAAGAATTATTTAGAAATTTCGATTGCGAAGATACGGTATTTTTTTCGAGGCTGCATGCGACCCACGATAATCCAGTCCGATAGCGGCGACGGCCACGTCGGGAAGCGGGAAGATTCTGGTTGCATTTTCCAGCCATTGGTACTACAATGTCCCCACATGAAAAAAGCCAGCTTGTGGTACTTCGTTCTTGTTGTCATAATGTTTGTCTGGGGAACTTTCTATCCCTTAAGTAAAATTTCCGTAAAAACAATCGATCCTTTGCTTATGGCGTTTCTTCGCTATTTCATCGGTCTGGCGCCGCTGGTTCCGTTTTTTATTGTTCAAATGCGAAAATCAGGGATAAAGATCCCGCCTAAAGATATCCTCGGGATGGGCAGCCTGGGGCTTCTGGGAATTACGGGTTTTTCTATTCTATTATTTATCGGCATCAAGCTGTCAACGGCAACCAACGGATCTTTGCTCGCCAATACCCAGCCCATTTTTACAACGCTTCTGGCGCCGGTCATGATGGCCGAAGGTTTTTCCGGTATCAGGCTGGCAGGAGCTGTAATAGGCATTATGGGGATGGTGCTGGTAATAACCAAAGGCTCTTTTTCAGGCCTTGATTTTTCCAGTCAGGCGCTGGTTGGAAATGCCCTGCTTGTCGGTGCCGCCGTTGTAATGAGTTTGTATAATATACTAATAAAGCCCTACCTGGAAAAATATAACGGTTTGATTCCCACGGTAATTACCATGGGGGCCGGTACTTTTTTCCTCTTTTTTCCGGTCCTTTTTACGAGATCCGGTTTTAAAGTGATAGGGAACCTCCAGTTTACAGATATCCTGCTGCTGCTGTACATCGGGGTGGTTACAACATCTCTTATGTATCTTCTGTTCAATAAAACTATTCAGGCGGTGGACGTTGTTAATGCCATGGGTTTTAAGTCATTAATCCCTGTATTTGGAACCCTTTTATCGTTAGTGTTGATCGGTGAGAAGGCCGGATTTCTAACTTACATGGGCTTTATTATTGTTATTTTATCCATTTTCTTTATTCAAAAAACTCCAAGAGTGAAAAATAAGCTTTTTAACTAATGCATATTGGGTGTATAATTACCGGATGCAAAGCACAATATATAGTATTAAATGTATTATCAGTAAAGGAGGAACTGAAAGTTGAGTCATCGTGATAATTTTCAAAGCATGGTAAAGGGCTTTGCCCTGGTACAGGCTTTATCGGAAGCGGACCGCTGTCTTCTCTGCCATGATGCGCCGTGTTCAAAAGGCTGCCCCGCCGGTACCGATCCAGGCACCTTTATCAGGAAACTGCGGCTGAGGAATATAACCGGCGCAATCCGAACAGTCAAGCAGAACAACTTTCTAGGCGGTGCGTGTGGTGCTTTGTGCCCCACGGCAAAATTGTGTGAAAAGGAGTGCAGTGCAACTCCCCTGGACCGGCCGATTCAAATAGGAAAAATTCAGAGATTTCTTATTGAGTATTCCTGGGATACAGGTTTTAAGGTTTTTGATAAACCGGAACAGAAAAAAGAAAAGGTGGCCGTGATCGGTTCAGGACCGGCCGGATTAAGCTGCGCCGCAGAGCTTGCCAAGTCGGGATATCGGGTTACAATTTTTGAAGAACGGAAAGAACCGGGAGGTATTATCCGGTATGGTGTACCGGCTTACCGTTTTGATAAAAATTTTCTTAAAAATGAATTGGCTGATCTGGATACTCTCGGTGTAGAGGTTAAATGCTCCGTGCCGGTAAGAGGCCGTGAAGGGGCTGAAAAATTGCTTAAAGCGGGATTCAGTGCGGTTTTTCTGGCGCCCGGATTATGGCAATCAGTACGTTTAAAATCATCCTCCGGGAAAGTCAAGGGTGTCTTGAATGCGATTGAGTATCTCTCAGCTTTCAGGGAAGAACAATTTGACGAACTGGAAGGCTTTACTAAGGGTAAAAATGTGGCTGTAATAGGCGGCGGTTCTGTCGCTATGGACTGTGCCGAGTCGGCTCTCAAACTCGGTGCAAAGGATGTCTACCTTGTTTACCGGCGATCGTATACCCAGATGCCCGCGGAAGAGGATGAAAAGCGGGCTGCCCTTAATTCGGGTATTCATTTCCTCCTTTTAAATCAGCCGGTTGGTTTTGTCGCAGATAATTCCGGAAAACTTACAGG
Organism: Spirochaetota bacterium; assembly: GCA_040752435.1. Classification (GTDB taxonomy): domain Bacteria; phylum Spirochaetota; class Spirochaetia; order SPDA01; family JBFMGN01; genus JBFMGN01. The sequence continues at coordinate 344 of JBFMGN010000550.1, read as the reverse complement.
TCTTAAAATGGTGCGTACCAGCCTGGGTGAGCCTGATGCCTCCGGCCGGCGGAGTCCTAAAGAGATACCGGGTTCCGAATGGGTCTTAAAGGTCGACACGGTGGTGGAAGCTATTGGCTCCATACCGGCGGAGGATTCGCCGACGTGGTATCCCAATGTGAAGATCGACGATAAACGGCTTATTAAAGCTGACCCGGAAACCGGTAAGACCAATGTAAAGGGTATATTTGCCGGAGGAGATATCGTACGGGGTCCGGCCCTGGTGGTTGAAGCGGTACAGGATGGAAAGACAGCCGCCAGGGCCATCATGGAATATTTGAAACAGTAGGAGGAAGGACAATGGC
>JBFMGN010000055.1:0-10305 GCA_040752435.1 Spirochaetota bacterium | reverse complement strand
CGACGGAAAAAGCACAACTGTCTATTTAATTCACCAGCTCCTGGAATGTTTCGGTAAAACCTCGGGATTTTTATCCACCGTTCAATATAAAACCGGCGATATATTGATAAAAAATCCCTTCCGCCAGTCAACTCCGGAAGCGCCGGAGGTGCACGCTATCCTTAAGGAAATGGCTGACAATAAAAAAGAGTATGCTGTAATTGAGGCCACCTCCCACGGTCTGTCGGAAAAAAACAACCGATTGGGAGATGTCCATTTCTGTGCGGGGGTTTTTACCAATATAAGCCACGAACACCTGGAGTTTCACGGTACCTTCAGGCAATACCTTAACGATAAAGCCAACCTCTTCAGGTATCTGGATAAAATTCCCTCCAACCGGCAACCATTTGGAGTTGTAAATCGTGATGATCCTAACGCATCTTTTTTTTATCAGGCAACGCAGCAGCCTGTCTACAGTTACAGCACCTGCGACAGTTCGGCGGATTTGTATGCCTATGACATCCACCCCTGGGTTACGGGAAATAGTTTTAGAATAAAATATAACAAAAAAGACATTAAAGCCCGTATTAATCTCCCGGGTATCTTTAATGTAGAAAACACTCTGGCAGCCGTGCTGACCGTCATAAAGCTGCTTGGAGTGTCGATTGGAGATACAGCCGGGTTTCTTCCCGCTTTACAACCGGTATCCGGCAGGATGAAGACGGTAGATTGCGGCCAGGATTTTACGGTTATTATTGATTATGCCCATACGCCGGGAGCTTTTTCAAAACTTTTCCCGGGAATCCGCCCCCAGGTTAAAGGCAGGCTGATTGCGGTATTCGGTTCAGCCGGAGAACGGGATATTGAGAAAAGAAGTCTCCTCGGCCGCATCGCAGATCGCTATTCCGATATTATCATATTAGCCGATGAGGATCCGAGGGGTGAAGATTCGAAAGAGATACTTAAGCAGATAGCCTCCGGGTGCACAACCAAGGAAGACGGGAAAACCCTTTTCCTCATACCGGATAGATTGGCCGCGATTAAGCAGGCGCTTGCTTTTGCGCGAACCGGCGACATGGTTTTGCTCCTTGGCAAGGGGCATGAAGCTTCAATTATTTATAAAGACGGCCCCAGACCCTGGGATGAGCTTAGCGCGGCCACTGTCTGTCTTGAGAAGCTAAAGATTGTCCGGTGCAATGCAGGCATATAGATATAGTGCACCTTCCTTAGAATAATTTATTCTAACCGTAACATGGGGAACTGTGCACTGTCCTGTATTGAAGAAAACCGGTTGTATTACTTTTTAGAAGATGGTTTTTTAACTGGTGTTTTTTTTGCGGTTGTGGTTGATGCCGTTGTTGTTTTCTTCGCAGCGGGTTTTGAACTTACACCTTTCTTAAGAGCTGCTTTCTTTGGAGCCGAAGAACTCTTTTTCTCAGCAGTTGGTTTCTTTGCAGGAGCTTTCGCGGCGACTGTTTTCTTTTCAGTTGTTTTTGTTGTTTTGGCCATTTTCCCTCTCACCCTTTCATTGTAGTCTTTTTGATGCAGCCTTTTTAAGAACTTATGGACGTAAAACTTTGACAGCCACATTCAAAAGAATTTGTAATTCAGTATAGAGTTCATCGACTCAACTTGTCAAGAAAATTATATCCAGAAAAAGAAATTAAAAGAATTTTTTTCTTCCGCTTGATATTTTTTATCAAATCCATTCAGATAACCCTTAGCGGTCACAGGCCGTAAGGGACTTAAAGATTGTACTATTGCAAAAATCTTGTTTTTTTTTAACGAGATTTTTGAGTGATATTGTACAGGTAGTTAAGGAGTTGTTGGTGAAGAAAAAAATAAGTGTCGGTATCATCTACGGCGGGAAATCCGGTGAACACGAAGTCTCTCTCCATTCCGCATACTCAATACTAAAGAATCTAAGCACGAAAGACTATTCAGCCGTCGCAATCGGTATTGATAAAAAAGGAGTTTGGTATCTACAGAGTAAAATAGAAATGAAAAACGAAACCCTCAAAATCATCAGGGAATCCCAGCAGACTGTCGCCGCGGTGCCCGGCAAAGGATTGTATGTAGATAAAAGAAGAATCAAGGTGGACATTGTATTTCCCGTACTCCACGGGACTTTCGGAGAAGATGGAACGATACAGGGACTTTTGGAACTGGCCGACATACCCTACGTCGGTGCCGGAGTCCTGGGTAGTGCGCTGTCGATGGATAAAGACAAGGCAAAGCGTGTCTGGAAAGAAGCTGGGCTGCCGGTTGTGCCCTATATTTTGCTGAGAAAAGCCGAATTCGCTTCACCCCATTTCTCCTTAAAAAAATTCGCATCATCAGCTTTAATCCAATTCGGGCTGCCGCTGTTTATTAAACCAAGTTGTGCCGGATCCTCCCTCGGCGTCAGTAAAATCGGAAATGCCGGTGAGATGGAAGAGGCTCTTGCTTTGGCGTTTACCTTCGATACGAAAGTGCTGGTTGAACCGTGTGTTAACGGCCGAGAAATTGAGTGTTCGGTGACGGGGAACGGTGATCCGGTAGCGTATGGTCCCGGCGAGATCGTGCCGCACCATTCCTTTTATGATTATGAAGCCAAATATATTGATCCAAATGGAGCCGAGCTTTTGCTGCCGGCCAAACTTACAAAGAATCAGGCTGGAAAACTGAAAGATATCGCCGTTAAAGCGTACAAGCTTGCAGAAGTGGAAGGAATGGCCAGGGTCGATTTTTTCCAGGAAAAGGAGAAGGGAAAAATATTATTGAGTGAAATAAACACAATTCCGGGATTTACAAATATCAGCATGTTTCCAAAAATGTGTGAGGCGGGAGGATTATATTACCCCGAACTGCTGGATCTGCTGATTAAACACGGACTGGAACGATACCGAGAGAGAAAGTCATTGCGGTATACCTACCAGTGATTATAAGCCACAATGCTCGCAACTGACTTCCGCAATTCGGGAAACGGTCTTTCTTCCGGATAACCGACAAGAAGCAGCATGACAACTTTCATTGCATAGGGTACTGTCAGCAATTCCTTGACTTCCTGCTCATCATAGGTAGTAATTACACAAGTACCCAAACCCTCCCGTTCGGCCTGAAGCATCATAAACGAAATTGCAAAAGTAATATCTATAGGATAGGAAAGCTGGCCGTTGGGCATCCGGTAATCAATATTTGTAGAACAGCCTGCAATAATTACCGGCGCCTGCCCGACATGTTCCTGGCCGAAGGCAGCCGATTCGATTTTTTCCCGCAAGCTTTTTTCATCGATTACCACGAACCGCCAGGGTTGGCGATTTTTCGCGGAGGGAGCGCGCCTGCCCGCTTCAATTATCCTTTGTATCTTTTCTTTCGCAACCGGCTCCGGTTTAAATTTTCTTATACTCTGTCGTTCTGCAATTTCAGGCAGTAATTCCATGTCCAATTCCTTTGAAGAATTAATCACTTTATAACTATACACTGTTATTTCCAATCTGTAAAATATAATTGACGACTGGTTTTTATTTTTTTAGACTATTCGGCATAGCATAATGAAAAAAATCTTTCCTTTCTTAATTATTTTTCTCATTCATCCCTTATCAGTTTTTTCCCAGACAGATAATTTGAAGACAGAGTTATCGGAAGCGGCAAAGGACATGGAGTTTTTTTCAGGCTTGTTTCCTAGAACGGAAGGTTCAACGGGGGAAAAGGCAGCTTTAGACTATATACGGAAAAGATTAAGTTCCGCAGGGATACTCTTCAACGAGCATACCTTCGAGGGGACGGAAGAAGGGCACTCTTTTTCCAGGACGATCGAAGTTACAATCCAGGGGGAAAAAACGGATATGCTTATCCTGGCTGTACCTGTGAATCATCCTGACGATGCTCTTAAGGGGGAAGACGGTTCAATAAATCTTGCCATTGCCCTGAACGAAGCAACCCATCTTTTCTCAAAAAAGCTGCCGATATCGGTAAAGATTCTCTTTCTGGGGGCTGAGTACGGCAGTGAAAGATGGTTTCCCATGGGAACCCATCAATTTCTGGACACTTATTATCCGGAGTTTTCTTCTATTGTTCTCTATATTAACTTTAAAACCATCACGTCGCGAGTTATAGTCAGGTGCGGCGGAAACCGCATCGTTTCCCCCTACTGGATGATTAATCGCTGCGACCGCTCACTGAAGAAGGCAGCTCTGGATCATCTTATACGCGGCAATGAGAACCAGGTATTCAGAATAGGTATTCCCGGAAAACCAACTGCCATAGAACCCTACCTTAAAGACGGCTACCCGTCGCTTGAATTGGAAGGTGTTTATTCCAAAACCGTCAGCCGTAATCTTGAAGCGACGAAAACCTGGGTGCAGTCCTTCAGCAAATTTATCGAAAACTTTATAGAGGAAAATAAATCCGGTTTTCCGGAAACCTGGGACCAGCATTATCTTTTTTTTCAAATTCGAGATTTTTCCCTTATTATCGAAGAAACGGTATATCTTATAGTATTAATTTCGGTCTGCTCGAGTCTTATTCTCTACTCGCTCTTCTTTAGAAAAAGAATCTCCAGATATATTAAGACCCTCGCCAAACATTTTTTCGCACTTCTTCTACTATTTATAATGGTCTTCTTTTTTTTGACTATAGGCACCTTCGTTCTGGAAATACTGTCAAAAATTCGTACTTTCCCGTCTTTGTGGCGACACAGCCCTTTTTTATTTTTTACTCTAAAAATTTCCATATCATTTTTCCTGTTCTTTATTCTTTTCAGATTTCTAAAACGGCATCCATTCCCCCGTAACGATAGTTTTTATTCCGCTTCGGCCCTTTTCTATTTAATTGTTAATATTGTCCTGCTGGGAATATACGACATCTCGCTGTCGTACTATTCAGTCTGGGCTTTAATCTGGTCTTTCTTTTTTACCCTGGGGTCAAACAGGTTAATTAAGCTTGCCTGCCTTTTACCAGCGCCGATATGGCTTGTAAAGGCGGTCTACGACATTTTTACCTTGCCTGCCTTACAAGTCATTGAGTTTTTGCTGTTAAAAAGACTTAACGGGAACCTGATATTGGCATCCTTTCTCCTCCCCTATATTTTAATGCTCATCAGGCTTGATTTTCTTTTCAAACAACACGGAAGGAAAAGACAGTGGATTATCGTTACGATTATCTATTCGTTATTCGGAATTTCAATTATCGGTCTATCGGTCTATTTCCTGCGGTTTTCTCCATACAGTGCATCAAACCCGCAGCCGGTGTATGCAACAGAAGAAATAGACCTTGACGCGGGGGAACGATCACTGGTACTTGGAAGTACAGTCCCGCTGGGTGAATTATCAGTTTTAAGCTACAATTTTCATACAACTATCAATGAAAAATCCCTGGTGGTTACGCAGCCTATCGAAACATACCCGGAAATATTTACGGTAAAACAGTCATCACAGCGTTTTTTGGATAGAAAACAGATACGGTTGGCCTTTGGGTCTCTCGGTTTGCCGCAAAAAGTAGAACTTTTCTTCAGCGCCGATAAAAATATTTTAATATTCGATTCAAACTTCCCATTTTCTCTTAAGCCGGCGGATAATACTGCAACGATGTACATCGGCGTAAATCCACCGAATCCCTTCTACGTTGAATTTACAGTACCCGAGGATATAAAACTCGACCTCGCTGTAACGATAACCTATACAAATCCGCCATATCCCTTTGAAGTTACCGGTAAAAACATCACTGTTACCAAAAAACTGATTGTACATAAGAGCTTTACCCTATTGTAATGCAAGTTTGACAGAAAGAAGAGTATCCGGTAAGATGTAAGTATGAACTCAATTTTTTGCAGAATAAAGAAAACGCCTTCCCATCCACCTGGCGAGTGGTTATTCTGGAATAGATGGGCTGTCATTACTATTCTACTCCTAAATAGCCTGTTTGTATGCCCAGGTGGGGAAATTTTCGGGCAGGTTGTTGATAATGAATTTGGAAAAGCCTTCATGCAGATATTTCCCGAGCTTTCGAAGGGCTACATCGATCTTAACGAAAATGGGAAAGTCGATCAAACTGAAGATTTTGATGAAATTGTCCCGGAATCCAGGGTTAAAGATAATCTACTTCAGGTTCAGGAAATACTGGATTATATTGCAGATTACTATAGATTCATCCCGCAGGATAAACTGCTTGCAGTCCGGAAAAACTTAGAGGACGCTTCGGGAACAATTCCTGAAATTATCGCATTAAGCTACTCAGCTTCCGTCGATGATATAATAACCAGAAAAAAAGAACTCGGAGGCGAAGGAATTTTCCTTACTCCATCGGCGCTCCAGGAAGCCATGGAACGAATGGAAGGATTCATAGCCACCATGGCTTTTGCCTACAAGAAAGAGGGCGGCAGCTCCGAAACCGACTTTATCAAAGCCAGGAACGAACTTCTCAAGATGATTGAACGAGGTTATCCATTACCTGAAAATCTTAACAAGGATGACACTAACATCCTCGTACGAAGTATGATAAACAGTGTGGTTAAGGAAAAAAATTCCGATCTCTCAAAGGTAAAAGCGGCGATCCATACCTTAGGTAAACTGAAGTCCCCGGAGGCGGTGCCATACCTTATGGAGTTAATCAACCTAGAAGAGATAAAAGCTGACAGCATCCAGGCCCTGGGGGAAATAGGAACTAAAGATGCCCTTAATTTACTGACGGAGGAGTTAAGCAAAACCAGGAACGCCCAGGTTAAAACGACGATAATACAGGCTCTGGGGAAAATCGGAGGCTCGGATAGCCTGAACCGGATCTTGGGCCTCTTCGCCCAGAATACGGAAGAGAAGCTTACTGCCCAGACCGAAAAAGCCGCCCTAAGCGCCCTGGCAATGATAGTCTCCAAAGGCAGCCACGATAACAAAATATTCAATATTTTCAGTAATTATATATCTTCCGACAATGCAGAACTCCGTATAATGGCATGCCAGGGTCTGGCTTTCTATAAAACTCCACAATCCGGCACCCTGCTGCTGGATCTGTTGAAGAACGAAAAAGACGAAAAGGTTAAAACATGGATCATCAGATCTCTCAATCAAATCAACCAGCCGGCAACGATTCCCACCTTCATAAACCTCTTAAGGACGCCCAACGTGTCAGATACAACCCGGTTGGAGATTATCAAATCCCTCGGGAGTAACAATGAAGGTGTGAAAGCGCTCGTTTACTTAACGGAAAATCTCATGTCCCCCAATAACGATATTCGCAGCGCAGCTTCTAAGGCGCTCATCAATCTCTTCAGTGTCGACCCCGCGGCCGTAACCGCGGCCATTTCCAAAGCTCTTTTATCCACCAATGATGAACTGCTCTTAAGCGAGGGGACTTCGATCCTGGCGCAACTGGCGGATCCCGCTTCCGTAAACACCCTGTATGCGCTGCTTCAAAAACCTTACCCGGAGGTAAAAAAGAATGTAACCTGGGCGCTGTACAGAATTCGCCCGGCCAACAACCCCCGCATTGTGGATGAATTGAATAAACTGGTAACAAGCGAGACTGAACCCCTCTCGGTACGAATTAATTCGGTCAGAGCGCTTGGGGCGATCGGGTATGATGCCCCTAATCTTCGCATCTGGCAGACTTTGCTCACCATAGCCAAGCTGCGGGGTGAAAAATATGGTATGTTCAGGTTTTTTGCAATTCGAGCCATAGGTGATCTGGGCGTTATTAATGAAGAGGTAACGGATACGCTGGGGACCATTGCAACCCGCGAACGGGATGTTGAACTTAAAAAAGAGGCCGTCAAGTCAGCCAGAAAACTTGGAATAATGGATAGAAAAATGGAGCAGACCCTCACTTCTCTTTTTAAAAAAGAGAAGGATGTTGATCTGCGCGTCCTGGTACTTGAAGCCCTGGGAGATATGGGTTCAACGGATACAAGTAGCCTGTCCCCGTCTTTACTTGATAGTTCCCTGGACGCCTTTGTAAAACAACGGATTATCTACGCTTTGTCCCGGGTAGGCCGGGAAGATGATCTTTCGGTTATCCTTGATGCGGCCAAGGATACATCGCTCCAAACTTTTGTAATCGGCGTGCTGGAAAACGCCAATCCCATTGTTATGAAAGATCTTATTACCAGGCGAATGAAAACCGAAAACAATGAATCGGTTTTAGCAGTGCTTGAAACTCTCCAGGCAGGTATTGAATCGCGATTTTGATATGGCTGTTTTTTTCCATGTTGATCTGGACGCTTTCTATGCCTCGGTAGAACAGCTCGACCATCCGGAGTTGAAAGGTAAAGCCGTTATTATCGGAGCGAGGCCGGGAAGCAGAGGGGTGGTATCGGCCTGCTCTTATGAAGCGCGGAAATACGGTATTCGCAGTGCAATGCCGATTTCCCAGGCTTATCGGAAATGCCCTTCGGGGATATTCCTTCCTCCCCGGATGGAACGATATGCACAAATATCCAAAGGTGTAATGAAGATCTTCGACTCATATTCACCCAAAGTTCAGCAGATCTCTATCGACGAGGCCTTCGTGGATATGAGCGGGACGGAGAAACTATTCGGCCCCCCTTATGAGGCGGCGGCGCGGCTTAAGAAACAGGTCTTAAAGGAAACAGGATTGACCCTTTCGATAGGTATAGCTCCAAACCGTTTCCTGGCTAAAATGGCCTCCGACTTCAGCAAGCCCGACGGCCTCTGCCAGGTTAAAGAGGGGGAAGAAATAGATTTTATCGATAAACTTGACTTGAAGCATCTCTGGGGTGTGGGGGGGAAAAGCATTGAACGCCTTAAAGAATTAAATATTGAAACTGTTCAAACCTTAAGGCAATTCTCAGAGGGTTTACTTAAAACGATGTTCGGCCAGGCCGGCGGTACGTATCTGTACAAGGCCGTACGGGGGATCGATCCCGGTATATTCTCCGAAGAACCCAAATCTCACTCCATAAGTAATGAGGTTACCTTCGAAGAGGATATAATGGACAGCGACGGTATTAAAAAAGTATTGCTGGAACTTTCTCATCAGGTGATGTTCAGGATGATGCAGGAACAGTGCCAGACAAAAACCGTTTTCCTCAAAGTCCGTTTTTTCGATTTTACGACTACCACCGCACAGGCTACTTTGCAGCACTTTGTCAATTCCGCCGAAGAATTGTACCGAATGAGCACCGAACTTCTGGACAAACGGTGGGATCATAGAACCCCGATACGGCTTATAGGGGTAGGGGTTTCATCTTTGAAAAACGATGGTTCCTGTGAACAGCAGGAACTATTCGAAGATGAATTCGGCAAAAAAAAGAAAGTCGAGCAGGCTGTTTTTAAAATACGTCATAAACTGTCCGGAAATTCCGTAATAAAAGCCAGCCTGCTCAACCGAAAACGAACCCGACATAAGGAATAGAAGGGTGATATAACTTAAAAACATCAACCCCCCCAATCTATAAGGGCCGCTTTCGCCTTCTTCAGATCTTTCCGCCGGGCTTTATCAGGGTTGGGCAGCTTTTCGAGCTCCTGAATTACCCAGTTAATTATGTACCTGGCTTCATCCCTGTCGGACATATCTGCCAGGCGCAAGCTGCTTCTATAATAAGCGCTGTCTTTTATGAGGGCTTCCTCGGAAAATGATTCCTTGTAAAGCTGCCGCTGTTCGACAAGCTTTTTATTTCTCGTTTTTGAACTCCAGTTTCTGTTATACAGGTGCCTGGCAAGCTCGGTATAATAATCGTACTTTAAATGTTCCTCTATTCCCCGCACGACCTCTTTCTGCAGGTAATATACGGCCACCCTGCCGTTTAAGACGGAGATATCTTTATCACCGAAGGAAATGATCCCCGGTACCTTTTCATAGAGCTGTCCCAGCACATAGTAGGAATCCGGATGATCCTGCTTAATCGTTAACACTATCCCTTCCAGGAATTCTTTCATCGCTTTCGCCTGCGTCAGGGCATTCAGGACACCTTTAAGCTGGCCCCACTTGCCGATATTCGATGCCTTCCAGTAGATGGCATTGTAATTTTTCGGACTTAAACCAACTGCCTGGTCGGCAAAACCGGCACCTTTATTATACATATCCATAAGACTCTTTTTATCGGCACCTGCCTCTTCCGCATCATCTGCGATATACAATGTCTCCCTGGCCAGTCTCCACAAAACCTCCGCCTTCTCCGCATCACCTGGCGCGGAGGGCAAAGCCTTCTGAAGCACGTCCAGGGCTTTTTTATACTGAAAACTTTTGTGCAGTTGATCGGCTTCCACAATATAAGGTGGTTCTGCATGGAGCAGAATTGAAATACATAGGGCAGCTAATACGATTAATACCAATCGTCTCATAACTACCTCCCGTACATAGCGCTTATAGTAGAGTGTTACCTGAACTATTGTC
>JBFMGN010000549.1:0-3196 GCA_040752435.1 Spirochaetota bacterium | reverse complement strand
GACCAACCCTAAAACTTCACCTTTCTTTAAATCAAAACTTATTCCATCAACGGCTCGGACATAATCTGCCCTTCCGCTTAGTCCCCCAAAAGATACTTTAAAATACCTCGATAAATCCTTAACCGAGAGCAGAAGTCCGGCGTGCTTGTTTTCCGGTTTTTTAACGGCCGAAACAATTTCAATCGGCTTTTTCTTCGAACTTTTGATCTCTGCGTGTCGCCAGCACCGGCTTGTATGTTTGCCGCCCAGATCAAAAAGAGGAGGTTCTTTTCCCCGGCACTCTGTTACAGCCATCGGGCATCGCGGATGAAAGACACAACCCGAAGGCATAGAACCTGGATCCGGTACCCTCCCTGGAATTATTTCTAATTTTCTTTCTCTTGGGTAATCGATTCTCGGAATAGAACGCAGAAGGCACATGGTGTATGGATGGAGTGGTTTGTGAAATATTTCTTTAACTGAAGCACATTCCAGAATTTTCCCCGCATACATCACCGCAACTCTGTCGGCTATTTCAGCCATGACACCAAGGTTATGGGTGATAAACAATACCGAGGTTCTAAATTCTCTCCTCAATTCTTTAATCAGAAATAATATTTGTTTTTGTATCGTGACATCAAGAGCCGTTGTCGGTTCATCGGCTATCAGAAGTGAAGGATTTGTTGCCAGCGCCATTGCGATCATGGCACGCTGTTTCATACCTCCGCTCAATTCATGGGGATATTTTTTTGCTGCCCGCGAGGGTTCAGGAATGCGTACGAGTTTCAACATCTCTACCGCTTTTTTCCATGCATCTTTTTTGTTCATATTCTGATGCAGCCATATGGATTCGGAAATTTGATCTCCAATTGTTAAGACCGGATTCAAGGATGACATGGGTTCCTGGAAGATCATTGTAATATCCCGCCCACGGATCTTACGCATTTGTTTTTCAGTAAGTCCCTGTAAATCTTCTCCCTTAAATACTATTTCTCCATTAATTTTACAGGGCGGGCTGGGGAGCAAACGCAAAATAGAGAGAGCGCTTACACTTTTCCCGGAGCCGCTTTCTCCTACAAGTCCAAAAACTTCGTTGGTCTGAATATGAAAATCTGCCCCATTAACCGCTTTTATGGTTTTCTCATCAATGTGAAAATGAAGGGACAAATTTTTTACCGAAAGCAGTGTCTCTGCTTCCCCGTTGCTGTCATGCTTCTTTCTATTCAATTGTCGTTTCTTTAGCAGGTACAATAAAATTTTTACTGTACCTGCTATTAATTGAGCTTAATGCTGGGCAATATAAATATTGCTTAAAATATAGAGATAATACATCCAGTCCCAGATTACAATTCCTGATTTATTAGGTTCCACTCCCGGACCCTTGATAAAGGATTTCCAAACATTGGAGGTCGTTTGAGTCATCATGAAAACCGCAGGTGCTTCTTCGATGAGCAATTTCTGGGCTTTATGATACAGTTCAAGTCTCTTTCCCCAATCCCAGGTGGAATCCCCTTCTTTGACAAGCTTATCATACTCGGCGTTGGACCATGCATGGCGCCCGCCGGTCAGAAAAAGATCCATGAAATTACTCGGATCTGTGTAGTCAAAGGCGTAGGGTGCCAGAAAAAAATTGTGAGTATGTTTATTCAGGGCATCGGTGTAGGTTTTCATATCCAGAGCCAGCGGCACAATCTCAATACCCAGGTTTTTCTTTAACTGAGCCTGGAGGTATTCACCGGCAGGTTTCTGGATGGCCATCTCCGGCCCTTGTCTTAGGTATAACTCCAGTTTGGGAAATCCCTTCCCATCGGGATATCCGGCTTCGGCCAGAAGTTTTCTGGCCGAAGCCGGATTGTAGTCCGACAATTTTTTAGCTTCCGGATCATGGCCGGGAAAACCCTTCATTAATACTTGCCATTCGGGAGACGCAAGTCCTTTAAGAACCGTCGAACACATCTCATCCCGGTTGACCGCATAGTTAAAAGCCTTGCGCACTCTTACATCATTGAAAGGCGGCTTGGTCGTATCAAAGGTAAGATAAAAAATAGCGAATGAAGGGGCTGAATGAAGTTCCATAGGAATGTTTTTTTGAGCATAGGCTAATTGACCCGGGTTCAGCTCGCTTTTATAGATTTCATTGTTCAGATAGGCCGGGAATCCAGTTTCCGGATTCTCTGTACCGTACTTGGTCACGATCTTGGAGAGATATGGTTTCAAAATACCTTTGTAATTTGGGTTTCTTACATAGGTGATGTGATCCTGTTTTACCCATTCGCTTACAATAAACGGGCTGTTGCTGACCATGGTTTCTGCCTTAGTCGCATATTCATCCCCGTATTTATCAACGGCGTGCTTGGGAACCGGATATAACCAGACCAATACACCCGGGAGAAAAGGCTTGGGGGTTTCGGTAGTAATCACCAGGGTAAGATTGTCCGGTGCTTTGATCCCCAGTTCCTCAACCGGCAACGTGCCTTTTTCAACTTTGCTCCAATTTTTTATTCCGGCAGCCCAGCTCCAATACCAGCCGAAGTCGTATCCCTGGGTTACCGCTCTTCTTAAGGCAAAAACGAAATCATTCGCCGTTAACGGTTCCCCATCCGACCAGAGCAGGCCTTTCCTTAAGTGAAAAGTCCACGTCAGACCGTCGGCTGATTTGTCCCAACTCTCCGCCTCCAGCGGCATCAACTCCAGGTTTTTGTCAAAGCCTACCAATGGTTCCCAAACCAATTCACATAAGCCGATCCGGTTATAGATCGTCTTCATAAAGTCCATATACGTACCATCCTGCACGCGGGAGGGATGGTACAAAACCTGTTGAGAGAAGGGGGAGAGCATCGGCAGGCAGGGCAACCTCCGCCTTTTCCTCTGCTGCTGTTACTTCCTTCTTTTCCGCTGCTTCTTTTTTACCGCCGGCAAAAAGGATGGTTACCGGTAACATCATCAAAAAAACCAGTGTAAGTTTTTTTCTTTTTATAACCATGATATTCTCCTTTTCCTTAATAATCGCCTTTTTCCCTTTTTAAGGGGAATTAACCCATAAAAAGTTTTATGCTATAAAAATATAAACGTTTTTCTTTTTTCTATTTACCTCCTTCCTCTCAATTTTGGATCCATGGCATCTCTAAGTCCGTCGCCTATAAACGACAAAGAGAGTACAGTCAGCGCCAGACTAACGGCCGGGAAGAGGGTGAGATGCCAGTAGAATTGAATATAG
>JBFMGN010000548.1:0-3207 GCA_040752435.1 Spirochaetota bacterium | reverse complement strand
AAACCGGTCTACGGTTCCGGTGGTGCCTCCGGAGCTGATGTGCGGGCGGCGGTTGCAGAGCCGGTATGTATACAACCGGGGGCCCGCGCCCTCATTCCCACAGGCCTGCATCTGCATCTCCCGGAGGGTTATGAAGTCCAGTTGCGGCCCAGATCCGGCCTGGCACTTAATCATGGGATCACCGTGTTGAACAGTCCCGGTACTATTGACAGCGACTACCGGGGCGAAATAATGGTGATACTTATCAATCTCGGAGATAAACCATTCACCGTGCAACGGGGGGATAGAATCGCACAGATGGTTTTTTCCATTACTGCGCGCGCAGAATTTATCTGCATAGATGGGATAGAACGGTCGGAGCGCGGAAATGGGGGATTCGGTTCTACAGGTATCCAGTAGCATGGCATCAAAGCATAGAAATTATTTTCTGATTTACCGCTACATCGCCAAAGAGTTTATCTTCTCATTGTTCGTTGCTTTCCTGTTCTTTTTCTTTATTTTTTTTCTCAATCAATTGCTGCTGCTGGCCGAGGACATACTTTCAAAACGTGTACCCTTTTTTGATGTCTTGTTGTTGATTGTTTATTCCATGCCGCTGATAGCATCCCTGGCTTTTCCTTTTGCTTCTCTCGTGGGTGCTCTAATGACTGTGGGCCGGCTCTCCGCGGATAACGAGATACTCGCATTTCAGGCCTCCGGTATTCCCAATAAAAAAATATTTTCAGCCTTGTTATTCATCGGACTATGCTTTTCTCTTTTCTCCTTTATAATGAATGATTATTTTTTGCCGAGGGGTACGATCAATTTCGGAAGGCTTTACAGAAAAATGATTTACAGCAATCCCGAAATTGAACTGGAAGCGTACTCGGTAAAAAGGTATCAGGACAGCATTATCATTACCGGGGCAATTTCCAGGAATACAATTAACAACCTTTTAATAATCGATAAAAGTCCTGAACAGAATAAAAGGGTGATTACTGCAAAAAATGCCACACTTTCCGAAAGCGAAGAACAGCAGGGAGTGATTTCGCTGGACCTGGATACGGTTTTTGGGCATACCGCCGATTCCAAAAAGTCCAGGCAGTTTGAATATTTCAACTCCCGGAAGATGATCTATAATATTTTGCTGAAAGACATAAGCCTTTCGATACAGAACCCAGGTCCCGGCGAAATGAGTTCCAGAGATGTTTATAAATCCATGATAATAAAAGAAAAAAATTTGGAGGGGAAAAAGCGGGAAATTGAAGCTCAGGCAAAAATCGAAAGATATAGACTGAATCAGGAGTACTATTCCGTCTTTGAAAACAACTATTCCAGTGAGCCTTCGTATAAAAACTTCATAGTGCAGCTCAATGGCTTTTTTGATAAATACCTTCTCGCAGTGAATAAAAAAGCATCCGATCGTTCGCTTCAAATTTATAAACTTGAGTTCAATAGAAAATTCGCCGTTCCCTTTGCCTGTCTTATATTTATTTTTTTTGCCTTTCCCGTGGGATTGTTTACCAAACGGAGCGGCCGCTCCGTCGGTTTCGGTATAGGCTTGTTTATGTCAATTGTATATTGGGGATTGCTTTTGGCAGGGCAGACATTCGGTTTGAGAATGGATTTCCCTCCCTCAATTTCAATGTGGCTGCCAAATATTGTAATCCTATTACTTGGACTTACAGCCTTTCTAATACGAGCGGGAAGATGAAGACCTTGCATTTTATGGTTATAAAAGCCTTTTTGCCCGTGTTTATACTGGCAGTCCTTTTCTTTGTCCTTATTCTTCAGCTCGTTGATATATTTGCCAATCTATGGCGATATCTCAATCAGAACGTCGGGCTTCTGGAAATTACAAAAGCCGCTTTACTGTATGTACCAAAATGCGTCAGCTTTTCAATTCCGATAGCACTGCTGTTTTCCATCGCCTTTACTCTCGGTACATATTATGCCAATAACGAACTTATATCGGTCTTTGGTTCCGGTATTTCGCTGTTAGGTCTTGTATTACCATTAATTGTGGTTGGACTTCTGATGAGCGGTCTCGGCTTCATTTTCAATGAAAAAATTGTTATCGATACCTATAGGAAAAAAAATAATCTTACCAGCGAACTGTTAAAATTGCTTCCCTCTTACAGCAATGCAAACGTAACGGTCTTGAGTGAAAATAATCGGGTAATTTACCAGGCGGATTATTACAATGATACTTCAAAAACATTATCAGGGCTGCTCATCCTGGAACTTGACGCGGATAGGAATCTGGTAAAAAGGATCGATGCCGACAAGGCTGTTTGGGAAAATAATGCCTGGAGGTTACAAAATTGCCGTATCTTTACCTGGAATGATGATCACACCTATCTTATGCAAGTCGAACAATTCTCATTTTCCCAGGAAAATTTTAACGAAAGGCCGGAGACATTCCGCAAAACTATACGGAATGTAGAAGAATTGAAAGTCGAAGAAGCACGGGAGTGGATTGTATCTTTGAAACACGCCGGGCTGCCATTCCGCGGCGCATTAACGGAGTACTATAAAAGATTCTCTTTCGCATTGACGCCTTTTATTGTTTCAATATTTTCATGTGCGGTCGGCGGGCGGTTTAAGAAGAATATTCTTTTAATGAGCCTTTTATCAAGCCTTGTACTTTCAGTAATCTACTATGTCGTGCAGATGATAACTATCCTTTTTGCGAAACTTGGCATAGTGCCGCCGTTACTTGGAGCATGGGGGGCATTTTTCATTATCCTTTTACCGAGCTTTTTTTTATTCAGAATCGCCAGGACTTAAAATGCGGTACGTCAATCAGTTTTAGGGATGTACGAGTGCCGGACGAGGATCATCTAATGATATTTGTACAGAAAAACGAAGACGCCGGGACCCGCGCCCGGACCGGAATACTTTCTCTTCCGCATGGGGAGGTTACAACCCCCGCTTTTATGCCGGTGGGTACCAACGGCACTGTTAAGGCTGTCAAACATGACACCATAGAAAGAATGAATGTCAATTTGATATTATCCAACACCTACCATCTTTACTTACGGCCTGGAGTTGAGGTAATAAAAGAGGCGGGCGGACTTCACAAATTCTCTTCATGGCGCCGCAACATTTTAACCGATTCGGGGGGTTACCAGATTTATTCACTTGCACCTTACCGGAAGATCAATGCAGAGGGAGTTCGATTTCGATCCCACATAGACGGGTCATATCATAATTTAACCCCTGAAA
>JBFMGN010000547.1:0-3210 GCA_040752435.1 Spirochaetota bacterium | reverse complement strand
GGCCCAAGGCCATAATGGGTGTTACCGGCGAAGTCAACAGGTGCAGTTTCCGCTGGTAATTTATTGATTCTCTTTTGGAGATTTCAATCTTGATTCGAATCAGTACTTCCTTTTTCATGTCATTAATCCTATGCAAGCGTCCGGCATACTGGGCGATAGTTCCTTTCCATGAAATCGGAAAAGTCAGAAACAATGTTGGGTAATGTGTCTTTTCAATTCGATTGAAAGAGGTTTCTGCTCCTTGAGCGCGCTGACTTTCAATATCGAGAAACCAATGATGTTCCCCTTATTATCAACTTTTTCCATCACTGCATCATTCTCGGTCTCTTTGAAATAACCGGGTTTTCTTTTAAAAAGAACTTCAAGGTAATCTCCCTCTTTGTCGTACCAAACTTTTATCGAATCTGCCATAATATTTCACCCCTTTACATGGTGTCTGTAAAATATACGGTTATGATTAAAAGGTATTCAGCCTTCACTTTAACAATAACGATCTCATATTTTTTTAACCATTTCTTCCATTTCCTGGAACGGGTCTGTTTGCGGACACAAATATAAAGCAGTGACGGTAAAAAATACCCCAATAGAAGTCTAAATCCAAAAGTAAAAATTAGCTTTTGAATAGTGGAGGGATAAGAAGTCGCTTTTTGGAAATATGGTTGGAAATTATAATGATGAAATAAAAAAGGACTTGGATAAACTCTCCAAGTCCTTGGTATACTGATGGCGGGGACGACGAGACTCGAACTCGCGACCTCCGGTGTGACAGATCCCATGTCCCGATTTTTTATTTTCAGTGATATCAATAAGTTGTAAAAATATCAAACTGTTACTGAGTAAGAAATGGCGGTTAGCAAAATAAAATTTCCTTAAAAAAAGCAGGGACCACTGAAGCGACACCGGGAAGACGGTGAATTCATGAATACAGATATCTATATTTCAAGACAGTCTCTCAATTTGATAATTGCCTTTTTGTGTTTTAATGGACTCATTTTAGCGGTTTCTTTGGACAAAAAGTGGACAAGATTAATTACGGTGTTTTATGGACCCGTGCTGTCTTTTCTGCCCAGCCGGCCGGGCCAAGTAATTCTTCACGTTTTGAATCTTCCAGAGGATTGCCGGATGAGTCAGAAGGCGGCCTGCTTCCTCCGGATTATCCGGGAAGAGCATCTCCGGTTTAAGTTCTCCCTGTTGTACGGCGGCAATGAATGCCTCCTCATTGGGGTCCAATGACAGGCATCCGCTGATGGAATACCAGGCACGCTCGATGAGTTCATTCCGGACGGGCGCTGGGCCGGCAAGCATCGGGCTGAGTCGTTCGGTAATGTCCCGGTCGGTCATGGTCGCATCGAGGCGCTCGCGGGTGTAAGTTGACAACGGATGCTCCAGAATGGAGGAAAGGGCAATAAACCATCGTCTAAATCGTAACGAACGAAGTATTTCGGAGGTCGATAGTGGCGGGTAAGCGATATCCCAGGCATCGCGCCCTGCGCCGCGACCGAGGAGGGCCAGAAATTTGCCGATCAGGATCTCTTCCAGACTGACCACCCGGACACGGGGATGATCCAGTTCGCCGGGCTGCCACAGGTCGCGCAATTCGATCCCGGCGATGGGCAGGCGAAAAAGAAAATTCAAATCCACCTCGATCCGTTCCTCCGGCCCGACAATGGACCGGTAGAGCAGATAGTACTTGCGTCCGGCAAAGGCATCGGCCGATTGCTGCACTCGATACCCCTGGCGCCGGGCGAGATCGACAACAGCCTGTTCCACCGCAGGTCTCGCCTCCAGCATGGCCGTCCGGCTGAGGTGTCCGATGTAATTGTAGTCGAGATCGACGGATAGTCTCTTGGGAGGGCCGAAACAGAGGTTGAAGGCCGTGCCCCCTTTCAGAGCAAGAATAGAGCCGAGAAATGGATGCCGCGCCACATCTGCCGCCATGCCACCTAGACGAACCACCTTTTCCAGCGGTTCAACCCGGTAGCCGGTCTGCGCCGAGCAGCGTTGCAGGTATTCCAGGCTAACGTTCATCAGGCTCTCCCAGGGATAAAAGCGTCTGCGGGAGGATCAGGTTCCATCGCCGGACCAGGGTGCCGCCCCGTTGGCCACGCTCTACATAAAGCCGGGAATGCGGACGGCGCTCCTCCATGCGGCTCAGAAACGCATTGGGCACATGGAAGCTTTTTTGAAACCGTTCCAGAAACCAGCCTGTCGCCGCCCAGAGCCTCGCAAGACCATACCGACGCAAGACCTCTTCCAGCAGATTAAGATCGAGGATCGTAAAGCCGGCGGCGGATCGCACCAGTTCCTCCAGGCCGCCTGCCAAAGAGGGGCGGTCGAATCCCTCGACCAGTGTCCGCTCGGGTCCGGTCGCCTCCAGTAGCATTCCCTGGCGCTCTATCCGGCGTGTTCCAAATTGTTTTCCAGGGCCTGCCTGCATGGGGAGGGGGGAAGCCAGGAAGCGAACGACAAAACCATCCAGAAAAAGGGGACGGCGGCGTCCTGCGACATAAAGGGTGCACTGGTTCCACACAGAATAGGCCGTCCCGAGAAGCTCTAGGGCGCTGTGGTGGGAAAAGACGCCGGCAGGATGCATCGCCTTGGCCGCCATGAAAGGATCCGGACGGAAATTTTCAGCCAGAGCCGTAAGTGGGACGACAGCATATACCTCCCGGGCCACGCGTTTTAACCGGCCCGTCCTGAGATGATATTTGAGCCGCTCCACGACACGCGAGCGCCCTCCATCCACACCCATTGCAGTGACGGCCTCATCCAGAGAAAAGACCGGATGGCCGGCAAAGAAGTCTGTGCCCCTCAGTTGCTGTTTGGTGTTCATAAGGGTAAATTACCTCCCTGTTCCGCAGCAAAACGTCAACAGGACAAAGACCGATTGAGTTGACGCTTTGATTCTCTACGGGTAGTAATTCTACCTGTTTGTGCACAAAATGTAAACAATTTATTTCCCGAAGCCGTTAGTATTGAAATGACGGCTTGATAAGACGTCGCTTTTTGGAAATACGGTTGGAAATTATAATGATGAAACAAAAAAGGACTTGGATAAACTCTCTAAGTCCTTGATTTACTGGTGGCGGGGACGACGAGACTCGAACTCGCGACCTTCCCGCCTCATAGGCGGGACGTTCTAACCAGCCACTCAATAACTGCCCTTTTCTTTTTGCTTTTGATCTCCGCTTCGCGTTTCATGGCACTGGA
>JBFMGN010000546.1:0-3212 GCA_040752435.1 Spirochaetota bacterium | reverse complement strand
CCCCCCGGAGCGGGCATTCTGCCCCTTGGTACCGCGTCCGGAAGTACCGCCTTTACCGCAGCCTGTACCTCGGCCGACAATTTTCTTTTTCTTATTCGCACCGTTCGGTGCTTTTAAAACAAATCCTTCCATATGTTACCGAATCTCCTCAACTTTCACAAGATGTGAAACGGATTTTACCATTCCAAGAATCGCCGGGTTTGCATCCTTTTCAACAACGCTGTTTATTCTTTTTAAACCCAGTGCCTTAACCGTTCTTCTATGTACAGGTTTATTTCCGATTACACTTCTTACCAGCTTGATGCGTATCTTTCCGGCCATTATTAACCCCACATCTCTTTTATGGTTTTCCCTCTATCCCGGGCAACCTTTCTGGCATCCATCAATTTACCGATCCCGTTGAAGACCGCCTTTAAAATATTGATAGTATTGTCAGATCCGAGGGATTTACTCAAAATATCACTTACCCCGCCTACTTCCATGACAGCCCGGACAGGCCCGCCGGCAATAATACCGGTTCCCGGTGCCGCCGGTTTCAGCAAAACTCTGGCACTCTTAAACTCGCCGTAGACTTCATGTGGAACTGTATTTTTCTTGATCGGTATGGTTAAAAGATTTTTTTTTGCTTTCTCAATGCTTTTCCGTATGGCTTCAGAAACATCATTGGCCTTGCCAAACCCGTAACCGACACTCCCCTGCCTGTTGCCTACAACGACAAGGGCAGAAAAGGAAAACCGTCTTCCACCTTTTACAACTTTAGCCACTCTATTCAATTTGATTAGTTTTTCAACAAATTCGTTTTCGCGTTCCTGTTCCACCGCATCCCCCTAAAACTGAATTCCAGCTTTACGCGCACTTTCAGCCACCGCCTTCACAATACCATGATAGAGGTATCCGTTTCGATCAAACACTATCCTGGCCACATTGATCTTTTTCAGCCGTTCCCCGATAATCTGGCCAAGCTTGCCAGCATTCTCCACACACAGTTTAAGATCGCGATATTCTTTTTCCAGATTACTGGCTGACGCTAATGTCCTGCCCGCAGTATCATCAATTACCTGAATATAGAGCCGCCGGTTACTCTTATAGACAGTCATCCGGGGCCGTTCGGCTGTTCCTCTAATAATTTTGCGGATATGTTTTTTCCTTTTTATCCTTCTTCTCTCTTTATCCAACAATTTTTTCATCGCCCGCACCTTACTTTACACCGGATTTTCCGATTTTCCGGCGGACATATTCATCTTCATACTTAATTCCCTTACCCTTATACGGCTCGGGCGGCCTGAAAAATCTTATTTCCGCACTTGTTTGACCCACCTGCTGCTTGTCTATTCCGCTTACGATGATTTTGTTTCCGCCTTCCACCGTGATATTCAACCCTTCAGGTATCGGGTATTCTATTGGATTTGAATAACCAAGGTTAAGGATCAAACTTCTATTTTTCACTTCCGCCCTGTAACCGACTCCGTTTATCGTAAGAGTCTTGGAGAAACCTTCTGAAACACCCGACACCATATTGTTGAGAAGGTTCCGGTATAATCCATGGTAAGCCCTGGCCTGTCTGGAATCGCTTTTTCTTTGTACAAAAACCTGCTCCTTATCAACTGTAATCTCAACTTCAGGCAGGAACTTCTGCTGTAATTTGCCCCGTGGGCCTTCCACCAAAATGAGATTATCTTTAACCTGAACTTTTACGCCCGTAGGGATAGCAACCGGAAGTTTACCAATTCGAGACATAACTTTAGACCCCTTATTACCAAACTGAACAGATCAGTTCTCCACCAACCTTTCTCTCAACAGCTTTTTTACCGGTTGTAACACCGGTGGATGTAGATACGATAAGAGTACCGTAACCATTCATAACGCGCGGCATGTTTCTGTAGCCTGTATACTTTCTCCTGCCGGGTTTAGATATTTTTTCAAGCCCGTGAATAATGGGCTCCATACTTTCATCATACTTGAGAAAAACTCTTATATAGTTAAATCCGTCCTGATTAATTTTTTTAAAGTTTTTTACAAAACCTTCATTTTTCAGTATCTTTATTACCTCGAGTTTCAGCTTAGAGGCAGTAATGTCAACTCTATCATACCTTGCATTGCTTGCATTTCTTATTTTTGTGAGCATATCAGCTATAGGATCGGTAACTGCCATACTTCTCTCCCTACCAGCTTGATTTGGTTACACCGGGTATAAGTCCCTCGCTTGCGAGGTTACGAAAACAAATCCTGCACATTTGAAATTTACGCATATACCCTCTCGGTCGGCCGCATATCCGGCATCTATTGACTCTTCTCGATTTAAACTTGGGCTTTTTACGAGCCTTTACAATCATTGATTTTTTTGCCATTTATTCCTATCCGATCCTCCTTAAACGTGTAAGTCTCCTATTTCCTAAAAGGCATACCCAGTTTTACTAAAAGACTCCAAGCTTCTTTATCGGTTTTTGCAGTTGTTACAATTGCAACGTTCAAACCGCTTATCCTTTCGATTTTATCATAGTCGATTTCCGGAAAAATAATTTGTTCAGATATACCCAAAGCATAATTACCATGACCATCAAACGCATTCGGGCTTACACCCCGGAAATCCTTGACACGCGGCAGGGCGACATTCATAAGGCGATCGAGGAACTCCCACATATACGCTCCGTGCAAGGTCACCTTACAACCGACCTCCATACCTTCCCGTACTTTAAAATTTGCGATGGATTTTCTCGCTTTGGTTTTAATCGCTTTTTGTCCCGTAATCAGGGACAACTCCTGCACAGCCGCATCGAGAAGCTTTTTATTTTGAATCGCCTCTCCCACGCCCATACTGACAACGATTTTATTAAGCCGCGGAATCTGCATCGACGAACTGTAGCCGTACTCCTCCAAAAGTTCAGCGGCAATTTTTTTATATCTAGTCTTAAGCCTTGGTTCGTAATCTTTCATTATAATGCTTCTCCGCATTTTTTACAGATTCGCGTTTTGGTATCCCCTTCAACCTTAAAACCGATCCTGGTGGGGCCGCATTTTCTGCATACGATCATTACATTTGAAATGTGGAGGGCAGCTTCCACGTCGATAATACCGCCCTTGTCCGTTTGCTTTCGCTTTTTAACCGCCTTCTTTACCATGTTAATTCCGTGGATAATCACACGGCTTTTCTCGGAATCTATCCGTAAGATTCTACCGGTCTTCCCTTTTTCCCTGCCCGAGATTACTTTTAC
>JBFMGN010000545.1:0-3225 GCA_040752435.1 Spirochaetota bacterium | reverse complement strand
TCAAAGGTCAACCCATCTTTTAACGGATTAGCTTCACTTAAAGAGCAACGACTGCACCGACATCCAACACCTTCAGCATCCAGGTCTTGAGGTTCCACGCCAATGCAGCGATGAGAAAATACATTTTATTTGCATTCGGAAATCCCGCAGGCACATGTTATTTTTATTTCCTATTTTTTACAATATTTATATATTATAAGGTATTATTCTTCCAGAGGAAATGTGTGCGTGACTTAACTGAAGGTAACGAAGCCAGGCTGATAATTAATTTTGCCGTGCCCATGCTTATAGGCAACATCTTCCAGCAGACGTATACGCTGGTGGACAGTATTATCGTCGGCCAGGGGGTCGGCAAGGAGGCGCTGGCTGCAGTGGGGGCCAGCTTCCCTATTCTGTTTCTACTGGTTTCCCTTGTAATGGGTCTTACAATGGGCGCCAGTATTATTCTTTCCCAATTTTTCGGTGCCAAGGATTTTGTCAGTCTCAAAAAGGCCCTCAACACCACTTACATTTTCCTTATTGTTACCTCCATAGCCGCGACCATCGTCGGCCTGTTATTAAGCGGTCCGATTCTTAAAGCCGTTAAGACTCCGGCTGATGTTTTCCCATTGGCGAAAGAATATCTTAACATCATGTTTGCCGGGATGGTATTTCTCTTTGCTTATAACGGAATCAGCGCCATTTTACGGAGTCTCGGTGATTCCAAGACGCCCTTGTATTTTCTAATGATTGCAACCGTCATCAATATAATACTGGACCTGATTTTCGTTCTCACCTTCAAATGGGGTGTGGCAGGCGCGGCCTGGGCCACGGTAATCGCTCAGGGATTTTCTGCGGTTATCGGCCTAATCTATTTCCAGAGATCCAGGCATGCAGTGCTCCATATCAAGTTAAAGGACATGCGATTCGATCAAAGGATATTTGCCCAAATACTTAGAATCGGGTTGCCGTCCGCCGCGCAACAGAGCCTTGTTTCCCTGGGCTTTATCGCCTTAACCCGGATCGTCAACCCTTTCGGAACAAACGTTATTGCGGGATATACGGCGGCATCGCGGCTGGACTCTTTTGCGGCTATGCCGGCGATGAATCTATCCATGGCGTTGTCCACCTTTGTCGGCCAGAATCTAGGCGCCGGCAAACCGGAGCGTGTAAAAAAAGGCTATATTTCAGCCCTTGTAATGGCAAGTGCTATTTCGATTGCAATGACGCTTATAATGGTGATTTTCCCACGGCCTCTTATTAGTATCTTCAACTCCGAAGAGGCAGTTATTAAAATCGGGAGCGAGTACCTTATTATTGTCTCTTCTTTCTACATCCTGTTTACAAGTATGTTTATAACCGGCGGGGTTCTGCGAGGAGCGGGAGATACAATGGTGCAAATGATTATTACCCTTTTCGCACTCTGGATTATACGAATACCGGTTTCAGCGCTTTTATCGGCCAAAATCGGAACCAGCGGCATATGGTGGGGCATACCCATCGCGTGGTTTTTCGGATTCGCCTCAAGTTTTGGGTATTATTTAACAGGTAGATGGAAAACCAAGGCGGTAGTACGCGGCCCCTTGCATGCACCCGTCCCGGCAGATCAGGAATAGAGAAATCGTTATATTATCTTCCCTCTTGTTGTCCTTCCTGGATCGATTTTTTTGCAGATTCGAGCATAAAGCTTGAAGCCTCATTGATAGCTTCATTCACAGCTTTTATTTTTTCCTTTTCAAAAGTTATTTTTAGCTTCTCGATTTTAGGAACCTCAATCAATTTGTAGTAGATTGCCGCTCCTAAAACTCCCGAAAAAAAGATAAGAAACAGAATAAAGAGAAAATAAAGGCAATTTCTTGCAATGTCTCCCCCATTTTTGCTTGCCACCCTTAGCATAAGTAAGATGGCCATTTCTGCCACACAAGCCAGGAGTGCAAAAATTATCGGGTCTTCATTTTTCACATCTTCATCTTTCACGTTTTCAGGTTGTATTATTTTTTGATAGGTGATCCCGAGGAGGAAAAGACCCAGTACAATAAGGATGATTCCCAGAATAGCTAATAAAGTAGTAAATATAAGCTTCATTAATACCCGCTTCACTACAAGTATTCCAACAATTGCTGTATTAAGCCTTCTCCATCCAATTGTCAAGCACTATTTTTTAGATCACCGACACAAGCGTCTTTTCGCTCCGATTGCCTGTTATGCGGTTCTGTCGCATTTATTTATTTCAACTGTCACATGTACTAATTCATGAATCTCATTCAAGCGGGCTTTATAATCCTCAATCGAATATTTTTTTTCCGTTACTAATGATATAATACAGGCATATTTATCTTGTGCCACTTTCCACAGATGTAAATCGCTTATTTTAGTATCGTTATCGGATTCTATCTGTTCTTTAATCTCCTTTACAAGCGGAGAATCCATTTCACGTTCAAGTAAAATGCCGGCCGTCTCTTTTATTAAAGACGCTGCCCAGTGGATAATTAAACCGGCGCCCACAATTCCCATAAATGGGTCCAGCCAATTCCATTTAAGATACTTCGCTCCGAGTAAGGCTGCAATCGCCAGGGCAGACGTTAAGGCATCGGCCACTACATGCAAATAAGCCGATTTCAAGTTCAAATCTTTATGTTTGTGGTGATGGTGTGAATGCTCATGTTCATAAGAGTGCTCGTTAAAATTGAGGATTACCGCGCTCAGCATATTTATGCTCAATCCTATAAGCGCCACAAGTAATGCCTGATTATAATGGATGCTGAGCGGATTTATAATTCTTTCCACGGAAGTAAAAATCATAATCAGTCCAACAATACCCAGTACAATAGCGCTGGTGTATGCGCCAAGTATTTCAATTTTCCATGTTCCAAAAGTGAATTTGTGGTCTTTCGAGAATTGCCTTGCTAAAATATATGCAAGCAGAGAGATCCCCAAGGCAAAGGCATGGGTTCCCATGTGCCAACCGTCGGCCAACAGTGCCATCGAATTTGACATCCAACCGAACACAATTTCGGCCAGCATGGTAACAAAAGTAATTATTACGACAATTAGGGTGCGTTTTTCTATTGCTTTTTTTTCAATGTTGAATGTGTGTTGATGTTGCCATAATTCAATCTGTTCTTGATGCATTGTTTTCTCCTTTTTGCTTTTTATGTGAGCCGCCGTGTTGCAGCCTGCTACACTGCCGACGAACTTGAGCCGCCATACCAACAGTCCCAATCGGCAGCGCAGCAGGCGCTCGGC
>JBFMGN010000544.1:0-3236 GCA_040752435.1 Spirochaetota bacterium | reverse complement strand
GAGTACACAAAGATTAAGGAGCCCAATAATAGTGCAGGCAATCTGCAGAGCTGCTCCGGCCTGAAGTATGATGCTAAAAATACCTTTTCTATGTTTTTTCTACACCGTCTATCTTTCCAACAATTCCTCTCTGTACCCTCTGTGTTCTCTGTGTGGAATTCTTATCTTGTGCACGGAAAAAAATTTCACACAGAGCACACAGAGATTAAGGAGCACAATAAGGGAGCAGGCAATCTGCAGAGTTGCTTCTGCCTGGATTATAATACTGAAAGCAAGGCAATTTCAAAAACCAGAATTTATCAGCCACGGAAGCACACGGAAATATACGGAAAAAGTATTAATGGTTGCAGTCTTCCGTATCATTCCGCGTGATTCCGCGGCTAATTTTCCCCTCTGTGCTCTCCGTGTTCTCTGTGTGGAATTCTTCTTACTTCTTTTCTCTGTGCGCCACTCCTCCTCTTACCTCTGCGTTCTCTATGCGAAATTCCAAACTTCCATAAAGTTTTATGAACACAGAAACCACAAAAATGTGTTGTTTTATATGCTGTAACGAGTTATAATTTTTATTACATCCTGTTACTTGCTGTGTTGTAATAAAAGGGGTGTTTTATGAAAAAAAAAAGCACTCGGGTTAGCCAATTTCAAAAATCAAGGGAAAAGCCACGGAAACACTCGGAATTACGCGGAAAAAGGATTAATGGGTGCAGCCTTCCGCGTCCTTCCGTGTGATTCCGCGGCTGATAAAACAAGAAAAGGAGTTAGCCCCCTTCGAGGGCGAGAAGCTTGGGCAAGCATATGGGGTAGCCACGGAACCCGCGAAAATACGTGGAAAAAGTATTAAGTTGAAGTGCGGGAGATCGAACTTGAAAGCATCTTCCCGGTCTTTTTTGGATACTATGACGACCATCCCATTGGCAGGGCGAAGGTACTTAATTTTGAAGCGGTTATAGATCAGAAAGAACCCTAAGGAGTGAATGCATGAAACGAATTATTTTAGGGCTTCTCATTGCAGCGATGGGAATGATGTTTATGGGTTGTCCCAATCTTACAGGACCTGCAGGAGAAACCCCACCGGTAACCTATACCGTAAGCTACGACGGCAACGGCAATACCGGCGGCAGCGTTCCGGTTTGACAGCACCAACTATGAGCAGGGCCAGACCGTCACAGTGCTTGGCAATACGGGCAACCTGGCGAAAAACGGCTACACCTTCGCGGGCTGGAACACAGCGGCGGACGGCGTCAGCTTTGACATGGTTTATGTTCCCGGTGGAAAGACCTTTCCGACCGGCACTGATGACCTGGGTACACCGGCAACTGTAACCAATGCGTATTGGATTGGCGACACCGAGGTGACCTACGAGCTGTGGAGTACAGTCTACACCTGGGCTACGGCCAACGGGTACAATTTCGCCAATGCCGGCACAAGGGGGGATGGAGTAGGCGATACCAACCAGCACCCGGTAACCACCGTTAACTGGCGGGACGCCATGGTCTGGTGCAACGCCGCGACCGAATGGTACAACGCCAAAACCGGTACAAGCTACACCTGCGTGTACACCTATTCGAGCACGATAATCCGGGATTCACGCGATACCAATGCAACCGCGTGTGATAACGCAGTGCCGAGCTACACCGCTACTGGCTTCCGTCTTCTTTCCTCGAATGAATGGGAACTGGCAGCGAGATGGCGGAATGATGCGACCAATACGGTTGCCGGCTACACGGATCCGTATTTTACACAGGGAGACTCAGCGAGCGGCGCGACGGCCGATTACAACGATGCGGCTGCGACGCAGGCGGTTGCCTGGTATGACGCGAACAGCGACAGTTCCACCTATGCGGTAAAAGGGAAAACCGCCAATGCCCTTGGTCTCTATGACATGAGTGGCAATGTGTGGGAGTGGACCTTTGACTTGAGCGGGTCTGCCCGCGTGGAGCGGGGCGGGTGCTGGCACAGCGGCGCCGATACCCTGCGAGTGGGCTACGTGAGCAGCGACGTCCCGTATTCCGAGTACTACAGCGAAGGCTTCCGCCTTGCGAGGTCGAATTTTTGACATCCGTGTCAAATTCGACACTTCCAACATCCTGTTGGTCGGACACAATAGCCTACCGGCTAGTGTGGTAACCTTTTGGCCGAAGCCTGATTGCACATCGTGGGCGTCGTCGGCACTATGGGTATCCGTGTAAAAGGCCGGAGAACCCAGCCGCCCTGCGCTGCTTAACATAAACTTGTAGTGTTTATTCATCAAAAGACAAAGCACATCATTCGGATTCATAAACCGTATCCGGGAAGCGAAATGCAGAATTACCAGTTGATACAGTCCGATGAAGCCTTTGACTGCATCGAACGCAAAACTTCTCGAGGAATAGCATAGATACCAAATATCAGACAAGCTGGGAAAGAAAGGTAGCCGCTGGTACCCGGACAGGTATATTGCAGGCAAAACAGTCCTGCTCACTAAACTCTTTATCGAAACTGAGCTGGAATGCATGCGGAGCATTCAGGATTTTCTGAAAATACTCAAGGTTCGGGTTTATATCAGATGCGGATGATGATTTAACTTCAACAAGAAACCATGGGTTATCATTTTTCGTAATCAGAAAATCAACTTCGCGTTTGACCTTATCCCTGACATAATATAATCCATATGATCCCAGTCCTATATCTGTCCACCAATGAACCGCCTTCAGCAGATGGGATGCGATGAAATTTTCATAACGGGCGCCTTTATCGGAAACGATACTCCAATCCCCGGCGTAGACTTTCGGCTGCTTTCTGAGGGACTTTGCCACATTTTTGAACCAGGGGCGAATAGTATAGCAGTAATAAAGTGATTCGAGGATGGCAATCCATCTGCGGATTGTGTCCACCGTGACATTTATGCGGTTTGCAAGGGTTGAATAATTCAACATCTGTCCCGCTTGATTTGTTAACAGTTCAGCTAAAACCTGAATCTGACCGGTTTCCTGAACTTTTGTTAAATCCCGCAGATCCTCTCGAAAAATCTGTTCCATGCGCAGCCGTTTCCAGCGATTGTAAAAACGTCTATCTGCTTTAAGAAAAGGTTCGGGAAATCCGCCATAATTAAGTAATTGATCGATAGTTTATTTATCAATGTACACCGGTTTTTTTATTTCATCTTCCCGAACATCCTGGGATTGGATCTCGGAAACCGATAAAGGATGCATCCGATACAGAAAATAGCGGCCCATTAAACTATCCCCCCCACGTTT
>JBFMGN010000543.1:0-3236 GCA_040752435.1 Spirochaetota bacterium | reverse complement strand
GCTTCTCTATCCCAGGCGGATAAAAGAGGCCGGAAAGGCGCTCAGCTTAAAGCCATGCTGACCGCCTGCCGGATGCCGAAAGAACTGGCTGAGAAATATGCTCAACTGGTAGAACACCTGGCATCGGAAGAAACAGACGAAAGACGCCGGAAAGAACTTGAGCAGATGGCAGGCAATCTCCACCGCGTACCCTGGGAATCGGCGTCGACCTTCTGGGAGGCGCTTCAGTCTCTCTGGCTTACCCACATGCTCGTTATGAGCGATGAGAACTACCCCGGCCCGGGACTCTCCTTCGGCCGGATCGACCAGTACCTTCTGCCCTACTGGGAAAAGTCCCTTTCCGAAGGAATGGAGCCGGAGTTCGGCCAAGAGATACTAAAGTGTTTCTGGTTCCACGTCAATACGGCTACGACGCCATGATCAGGACAGGCAACCAGGGAATTACGGCAGGTTTTGGACAGCTTATTACCCTTGCGGGCGTGGGCAAAGACGGGAAGGATATGACAAACGAGCTATCCTACGTAATTCTGGAAGTCATCGACGAGATGTCCCCCATCCTGGAACCGAAACCCAACGTCCGTCTCCACCGAGGAAGTCCGGAAAAGCTTCTGGACAAGGTGGTCGAAATGATTTCAACCAGCCAGGGCGCCCCGTTCCTCCTTAATTTCGATGAAAGATCCATGGCAGGGCTGATGCGTGAGGCTGAGAAAACAGGCATTCCACATCTTATCAATAAAAATAATGTTTTCGACTATGCCCCGGTGGGTTGTCTTGAAAATACGATGGCGGGGAACGACCGGTCGGGAACCGTAGATAATAATCTGAATCTCATTAAGGCGGTGGAACTTGCCCTAACCGGGGGGAAAGATCTGCTGGCTTTTACCGATCCTCTTACCGGTTTAACCGAAAAAATCCGGCAGGCTGGTCCTGAAACAGGGGCTCCAGGTACGTTCAAGAGGTGGGAAGAGTTCTACGAAGCCTACAAGAGACAGACCCGTTTTATCATTAAAAAAATAGTAGAACTCTATGAAAGGTCGGAATCCTTAAGGGCTGCCCTTTTCCGTACGCCTTATCTCTTGTGCCTTGTCAAAGGGTGCGCGGAGAAGGGACTCGATATAACCCAGGGAGGCGCTGAGATTGGCTTTACCACCCTTGAAGCCGTTACATTCGCTACAACCGTAGACTCACTTCTGGCAGTAAAATACCTGGTCTTCGACGAAAAAAAATGCAGCCTGAACGAGCTGATCGACGCATTGAAAAATAACTGGAAGGGATACGAAAAACTGCAGGCAGTGGCGAAAAACCGGGCGCCCAAATACGGCCGGGATGACGATCAAGCCGACCGTATGGCACGGGAGGTGATGGATTTCTTAACCGCAGAGACATGGAAATATTCGACCCGCTCCACAGGGCGCCGGTTCCGGCCGGGAATGTTAAGCTGGAACTATTGGGCGGGAGACGGGTCAATAATAGCGGCAAGCCCCGATGGCAGGCCCAAGGGGCAGTTCCTGTCCAACGCAATATGCCCGTCCAACGGTGCAAGCCACACCCTCACCTTCAACCCCTCCATACTGAAAGATGCGGAACACCGGCAAAAGTTTAAAGCTTTCCTGAAAGGCTATGCCGAAAACGGCGGAACCGCCTTGCAGATCAACATGCTCTCACCGGAAGTTCTAAAAAGTGCCCAGGACCACCCTAAAGACTACCCCCATCTCCTTGTCCGGGTTACGGGGTACAACGCCTACTTTACCACAATAGGCCGGGAACTCCAGGATGAAATTATCGCGCGCACAAGCCACAACAGGTATTGAGCTCGGAAAAAGCGGGAGATCAACAACAATATCGGTAACGGACCTGATAATTGGAAGTCTCAATCGTGAGTTTTCCACCCTGCGCCATGGCATCGCAGGCATTGACAACGAGATTGGTAAGGATCTGCTCCACCTTCAGAAACACTGGTGACACGTTGAACCTGGCAGCCGGATGGAAAATATCAATTCCCGGCGCTCATCCTGCTGCATCGACCGGCAGAATAAGGATAGCCCGCGTCCCTTCGCCCGCCTCTGAGCTAAACTCCAAAAACCCCCCGTGCCTTTTCACAATCAAAGCCGAAACCGCCAGCCCCAACCCAGTCCCACCTGCCTCCCGCTTCGTACTGAAAAACGGATCCGTAATCCGGGGCAAATCTTCCTTCTTGATCCCCTCCCCCTCATCCTCCACCACTACTTCAATCCACCCACGCCGCCTATCGTAATTCGTCCTGACCCTGATCCCCGCCTCCCGCCGCTTAAGCGCCTGACACGCATTCTGAATCAGATTGATCACCACCTGCTCTAACTGCTGGTAGTTCCCCATCACACCCGGCAGCCCTTCCCCATAGCTCACCTCAAAATGTTTCGTGCTCTGCTTGATCAAACCTAAAAGCAGGTTCACCCCTGACTCCACCACCGCGTTAATCTCCACCGGCACCATCGCCACTCCCTCTTCCTGGCGCGCAAAGCCCTTCAAATCCCGAATTATCCGGTCAATCCGCTCCGCCCCAGCCCGAATACCGCCCAGATAAACCCTTAACTTCTCCCGCATACGCGAATAGTTGATACCCCCCAGCGAAAAATCACCCTCCGCCTTATAATACTCCTCCAAAATAGGCACCACACTCTCCCACGCCTTTTCCACTAACGAGCAGCTACTCATGATAAACTGGTTGGGATTGTTGATCTCATGCGACACCCCAGCCACCAGCACCCCAAGCGAGGCCATCTTGTCCGCCTGCACAAGCTGTTGTTCGTCCAGCCGCAGCCGCGCTTCAGCCTCCTTGCGCTCCCTGATGTCCCGGCAGATAAACACGCAGCCCCCCACTTTACCGTTCCGTTCCACAATCTTCGAGGCAGACAAAGAGACAGGGATCATCTCACCATATTTCGTTTTTAAAGCAGCCTCAAGATCGTTGATAAAGTCCTTGTCTTTACAGCACGCCTGGACGCAGGCAATGCCATTGTGCTCACCCTTCGGTTCAAAAACCACAGCCAGCGGCCGGCCAGCCAGTTCGCCTTCCGCATACCCCAGCAGTCTGGTCAGCGCCGGATTCACCGACATGATTTTCCCGTCCGGCCCGGCTAAAAGCAGAGCATCCGACATGATCGAAACAATGCTTTTGGCCGTCGTGGCAGGATTTAAGACAAACACTTTGTGCTTCCAGATGGCATAACCGATTATAGCCGCCTCTAAGACGAAAG
>JBFMGN010000542.1:0-3237 GCA_040752435.1 Spirochaetota bacterium | reverse complement strand
CGGTAATTCTTCGGAAAAAATATAATAAGCAGCGGTTGAGGTTATTGGTGCCAAGGCAAAAGTGATCAGGGTTGGGTTTTCATTGAATCTGGGACTATTGGAAAATAACGCCGTGACCCCGGCTACTGTCAATACCGGTAAAACTGTTCCAGCCAAGGCATGCCAATATTTTCCTTTCCTGTAATGCTTGCCCACAAGATACGTCCCACCACTGCATCCTAGGGTTGCCCCAAGAGTGCCGCTAAAGATTGTTATACCCACAGCCTCGCTTAATCCGTCAAGATCGCTACCGCCTGTTCCCGTCCCCCCAGCTAAAACTATTAGTCCCAATGCCGCCCCCATACCGACAAATGCACCCCCGGCCCCGCACACGGCACTTCCCAGAGTGGTTTTAAAAATTGATGTTTTCTTAAGCCTTCTTTTTCTTGGCATGAAATTTTGATCTTGAACGGAAAAACCTTGGCTTGCTTTCGCTTCAATAACCGTATCCGCCTGTGCATACTGCCGGCTGAACAGCTCAGCGTTGCTTAAGATGGTCATCGGCGGTGCCTGTGCGGTCAGTGAGGCAACAACGAACAACAATCCGCATAAAACGGAAACCGATATTCTCATGGATTCATCCTCATGATCATTTTATAGTTTACATGATATTACAGCACTACATTATTGTCAATAAAATAATCTTTGCCCCTGCCTTGCCGGGGCTTAAAATGCTTGCCATAACAATGCCGTTTCGTGTATAATTGAGCGTCATTAAAATTACTCAAGGAAGCAGAATGGACATATTCAAAAAATGTTACGATTTTAAGGAGGCCCAGCTGGCCCGCCAGGCCGGGCTGTACCCCTATTTCCACCCGCTGTCCTCGGCCCAGGAGCCGGAGGTGATAATTGACGGCCAGAAGATGATCATGATCGGCTCCAACAACTACCTGGGCCTGACCACCCATCCCCGGGTCAAGGAGGCGGCCATCAAAGCGGTGGAGAAATTCGGCACCGGCTGCACCGGCTCCCGCTTTCTCACCGGCACCCTGGACATGCACAACCAGCTGGAGGCCAAGCTGGCCAAGTTCCTCAACAAACCGGCGGCCCTGGTTTTCTCCACCGGCATGCAGACCAACCTGGGCGTCATCTCCTGCCTGGGGACCAAGGATGACATCCTGATCACCGACAAGTTCGACCACGCCTCGATCCTGGACGGCTGCCGCCTGTCCTATTCGATGATGCGCCGCTTCAAGCACAATGATATGGAGAGCCTGGAAAGGCTGCTGAAGGGGCTGGACCACAACA
This sequence comes from Spirochaetota bacterium, assembly GCA_040752435.1. Lineage (GTDB taxonomy): Bacteria > Spirochaetota > Spirochaetia > SPDA01 > JBFMGN01 > JBFMGN01. Next base: position 1,950 of record JBFMGN010000542.1, on the reverse strand, counting down.
AGGGAAAGATGATCATCGTGGACGGCATCTACAGCATGGAGGGCGACATCGCCAACCTGCCCGAATTGGTTCGCCTGGGCAAAAAATACAACGCCCGGGTGCTGGTGGACGACGCCCATGGCCTGGGGGTGCTGGGAAAGCACGGCCGGGGCACCGCCGAGCATTTCGGCCTGGAGCGGGAGACCGACCTGATGATGGGCACCTTCTCCAAGAGCTTCGCCGCCATCGGCGGAGTGGTGGCCGGCGACTTCGAGGTGGTGGATTACGTCAAGCATTTCGCCCGCAGCATGATCTTCTCGGCCGCCCTGCCCCCGGCGCTGACCGCCGCCGTCTCGGCCGCGGTGGACGTCCTGCAGGACGAGCCGGAACTGCTGACCAAACTGTGGCACAACGCCGACAGGATGCTGAAGGGCTTCCGGGAGATGGGCTACGACACCGGGGTGGCCTGCACCCCCATCATCCCGCTGATGATCGGCTCCCGGGAGAAGGCCTTCGCCCTGTGGAAGCACCTGATGGCCCACGGCGTATTCGCCAACCCGGTGATGTCCCCGGCGGTGCCCGAGGGCCGGGAGATGATCCGCACCAGCTTTTCGGCCGCTCACACCGAAGCACAATTAGACAAGGTGCTGGAGGAGTTCCGGTCCGCCGGAAAGGAGCTGGGGCTGATCTGATATTTAAGAAATTACAAAAGGGGCGCTATTAGCGCCCCTTTTTCTTTTCTAGTTTATTTACAAATTTCTTTTACAACCCGATTTACTAAATCCAGTTTTTCTATACTTTGTTTGGATAATTTATCAGTTATTTCAATTATTATTTTCTTCCTCCGCTCTGGCCCTTCGGAAATATTGAAAATATCAGCGATAGTTACATTTAAAGCATTTGCTATTCTTGAAATTGTTTCTATGGTTGTGTTTATTTCTCCCCTTTCTATCTGACCAATATATTTTTCATGAATGGATGCCTTCATCGCAAGCTTATCTTGGGTAAACCCGGCATCTTTACGTAGCTTTTTTATTCTCTGTCCAATCAATTTTAAATCTTTGTCAGCCATATAATGCTCCTATTTCTTGCACTTATAGTAGCATTAAAGCCGATTACATTTATACCATATTATATCTATACTTTTCTCTTGACAAGTATAGTTTAATAGTGATATTATTTTCAAAACGATATTAATAACTAATGAAAGGATCAAATATGCGGCACAAAAGGTTTTTGACCCTGGCGTTAATATTTGGGTTAGGGATTATTGGTTGTGCAACTATGGGCGGTCTAAAAAAAGCACCTTTAGATGAGGGACAAAGCCAAACTTATTCCTGTGAATATAAAACCGTTTTAAAAGCAACCCAAAGTGCCGTGGCAGAATCTGGCTTGCGTATCGAAGAAACCTATCAACCTGACGAAAACAGTTGGGCTATAATCGGAAAAACTGGTGTTTCAACAAATGCAATCGGCACAAGCTATGGCACAATGGTCCGTGTTGTTGTTAAAAAATTATCAGACGCTAAAACTAAAGTTACAGTTTTAACTAAAAAGAAATCATCTATTGACCTGCAAGCCAAGGGGGACTATTCAAAAAGCATTTTTGGCAGCATAGAAGTGAAAATACAATAACTTCAACTCTAACAAAATTTTAAGGAGAACCCAAATGAAAAAAACATTGGCTTCTTTGTTGATCGTAGCCTTCTGTATCTCACTGATCGGATGTGCAACAATCAAAGTCAGCGGAAATGCACAGTTGGCGCCTAATACTTCTGTTGGCGAAAAGATTGCATCCAAACGCGTATGGTACCTTTTCTGGGGCTTAGTGCCATTAAACAACAATTCAACCGATAGCGTAATTCCGCCGAATTCTAAAGTTAGAGTTGAAACAAAATATACACCACTGGATTTTATCTTTAATATCTTTACTAGTGCATTAACTATCAATTCATTTACAGCAGAAGTTTA
>JBFMGN010000541.1:0-3244 GCA_040752435.1 Spirochaetota bacterium | reverse complement strand
CAACTGGCGCTTACGGCCGCATAGTGCCTGCCGGACCAGGCCAGGTCCTTAAGGGAGAGGGAGCCCTGGGATACTAAGAGTGTTACATTTGAATTTTTAAGTATCTCCGAGTCTTTATCTTTATAACCGAGACCGTTAAAATAGTACTGCCCTGCGAGTAGCAGGTGCCAATCGGCATTGGTATACCGTAAGCCTATGGTTCCTGAAAAATAAGGCTTTTTATCCCATTCATAGGTTTCAACTCCTAACGGCCAGTTAACCAGGTCGGTTGTTTCCCTGACATATGTTTTGTAAGAACCATAGCTTACAACCGCCTCACCAAAGATATCAAAATCCCAAAGGGGGCCGGAAATTGTCAAAACCCCCGTGGGCGGCAGGTCCTTTTGATAGAAGAACCCGAGGCCGGGCTCCAGGTTCCAGAGTAAAACCTCCACTTTGGGAGCAACCGCAATCTCTTCAGGCCGGGTTATATCTTTCATAACCAGATAGAGGTATATATTGCTTAAACCCAAGGGCCCCTGGCTTTTTATTGAGATCGGTCCTTCCCGTTCCGCTTCGGGGTCTTGAGGCTCTATAGGGGAAAGGTTGAGCACATCCGCGGGCGAGAAAAAATATCCCACTCCCCATTTTATGGTGTGCTTGCCGGCCCGGAAGAATAGTCTGTTTTTCCAGTTGAAGTCGGAAAAGAGTTCGAATACCTTTATACTGTTTACCGATACCGGGGCACTGGAGGAGCCTGTTGTTATACTATTGCTGAAAGGATAGTTGACTTTAAACTTCCCCAAGACACGAAAATCTTTATCCGGCCGCGCATCAAAAAGGAGGGTTGCCCCCAGGTTGATATCCAGGAGTATATCTTCGGGGTTTGTATAATCAGGGCGGAAAGGATAACCGGCCGTCCATTTCCAGTTTGAGGCGAAAGACGAGGTAAAACCGCCGCCCCAGGTAAGCTTTTCGGTAACCAGTAATTGATCCTGGGCCGCAGCAACCTTTTCAGTCTTCGGCAGGGAGCCGGCCTCCAGATCCTGGGAGGGGACTTCCGGCTGTTGAATCAATTCTCCGCCTTCAAACAGGCTGTCAAGGTTATCAGCCGCGTCTTCGGCTGCAAGATATGTGCGGCAGCCTAGAACCAGGGAAACTGCCAGCAGGAATATAATCAGCCCTTTATGCGTAGTATGGGTGGTCATAGAGTATCTCCTTACGCCTTAAAATTATCTGTTAACTCTTTCCAGGTACGATTTTGTAAAAAAGTAATCCTCTAGAGGGGCTATTGAAGCATCTTCCATGGTAACCTTGGTCTGTTCCCCTTTTTTCAGTTCGTCCACGAATATCATAACAGAGGGAACAAGCTTTCCCCCTAAATTTGTGTATTTCGGGTAGACGGAGGTTCTGACAAGCCGGTTGGAAAGGCTGTAGTTTTCACTTTTTAATACAATGTTGTTCTCTTTGCTGACCCAAAGTTTCTGCCGGGGATAAGAGACTTCGTTATTGGTAGCCTTTAAATCCAGGATATATACCTGGTATTTACCGAGCGTACCTTCTTCCCATTTATCAACTTCGTAATCTTCCGAAAGGGTATTTCGGTTTAAATCGCTGTTTTTTGCATCGGAACCCTGGACGTTTTCCCGCAGAGACGACATTGAGAACTTTCTGCTTTCCGGATCATAAAACCATACTAAATCATCCATCTTAAGATACCCTTGCCCCTTTTTTGCCGCTGGTTTGAGAATGATCATGGCGAACTGTTTCTTGTTGTCCCTCCTGAACATAACCGCCTGGGTAGCGCTTGGTTCTTCTCCCGGTTTTTCGGAGATTATGGTGTATGTAGCTGAAAAATCCTTATCGCCGAAGTTGTTGAGATTGTCTAACTCTTTGAGTGTTTTTTTAAAATCAGGTTCTGCATAGAGAATCGGTAAGGCTGCAAGCAATACCAGAATTGTCAATGCAAGTTTTTTCCCATCGCGGCTTCTGGCCGCATCTGGGCTGGATTGGAAATCTTCGCAAAAAGCGAAGAAATTACAGTGGAATAGCATAGTGGACTCCTAATGATATGATCGTAAAGCATCGGCGGGTTCAAGGCGGGCCGCTTTGCGCGCCGGGAATAAAGCTGCCAATAGCGTTAATAGTGCGATCAGCAGTATATTCGAAATAATTTGAGTGGGGATAAAAGTAAAGGTCATATGGCCGTTCTTAAGCAGGATAAACAGCGGGGTATTCAAACCCCAATTGATAAGGGACAGGAAGAACATGATAATTCCGGCAATAATAAAACCAACAATTACCCCGCCAATAGAAAGAAAGAGGGCTTCAAGAAGAAACAGGTTTTGCACCCCTCGCCTCTGCATTCCCAGGGCTCTCATGGTGCCTATTTCCCGTATCCGTTCATACATAATCATTCTGAAGGTATTCATTATTCCTACCATAATAATAACCAGGAGGATAAGAAGAATTACCAGCCCGACCGTATTTAATATTCCTACAATCTGTTTTACCTGGGAGAGCATGTCATTCAAGGTGTATAACCTGTAGCGGAGCCCGTTCCAGTCCTCCTCCTTAACCTGATTTATCATAGACATAAAGGTACTTTCCGTATCCGTCGCCGCTTTTCTTTCAAAAAGTGATACTTTGTTTTCCAAAGCTTTATAGTATTTTTCCGCCTCAGCATCGATGAGTTTAATATCTGGAAGGAAGATACCCAAAGTCATATACTCATGGGGTTCGATGTTCAACAGTTTATTGACATGCTCTATATTTGCATAGGCGGAGATGGAACCGAAGATGCCGGGATCAAAACTGACTGCGGCCAGCACGAAATCCCCGATATTTTGCTGCCCGGTTACCGTTGTCAGTTGTACAAGCATACTGTCGCCGATATGCACATTTAATTTTTTTGCCATCTCGTCGCTTAGGATGATTGCGTTCGGATTTTTCATGGCTTCGAATGAACCTTCTTTCAGATTAAGCCTTTCTCTCAGGTAACTTTCCTTCTCCCAATCCGCGCCGGAGATATTTTGCGTTACACTTTCACCCTCGAAAATAAGAGACCCCTGAAAGCTGGACCGTTTTGTCAGGTATTTTACGGGGATATTCGCTTCTTTAAGGGTATCGATAAGAAGAGTGTCGTCTCGGATTATGGAGAGTGTTCTGCCGGAAGGCGATTTTTCATGACCGTCAATAAAGATATGACCTGCAAGTAAATGAGAAAAGTTTTCACCGACGTTTACTATGAAACTCCCGGTGAAAG
>JBFMGN010000540.1:0-3249 GCA_040752435.1 Spirochaetota bacterium | reverse complement strand
TTTCAATTGCGCGGGAAGGATATATTACCTATACTATGAGCTTTGTATCGTCCCAGGAAACGGGTAAACTTTACAAAATCCAACTGGCGAAAATTCCTGAAACCGTCTCGAAGGAAGAGATTGAAATCCGGGCAACTCCTGATGATGCGGAAATTCTAGTCAACGGGCAATCCGTCGGTACAGGTAGTTTTAAGGAACAGTTCAGTGTCGGTGAAAAGCTTATTGTTCTTGTTAAAAAAGAAGGGTACGAAGATGAAACCATGACAATTGAAGTTACAAAGGGTTCCGGCCGAGCATACCCCGTTACGCTCAAAAAGCTTATAAAAATGGTGCCGGTCGAGATAACAATTACACCCCCGGATGCTTCAATTCTTCTTGACCGTAAAGAGGTAGCAAAAGGTATCTACAATAGAACCCATCCGGAAGGTTCAAATCTTTCTTTCCTGTTCAAACGCGACGGCTATGAGGATCAGACCCTTAACATCGATGTAAAAGCAGATACGGATAATACCTATAATGTAAGCCTTACAAAAATAAAAGTTGTGGGGAAAATAAAGATCCAAACTATTCCGGCTGATGCCGCTATACTGCTGAACGATTCGGAAGTAGGCCAAGGCACATATTCGGGTTCATACGAAGAGGGGACAGAACTGGCTTTCCTTATAAAGAAAGACGGGTATGAAGACCAGACCCTGAAGGTAGACGTGGTACAAGGTCCGGAAAAAACATACACCGTTAACCTGAAACGGCTTATGAACCGGGTAGAGATACGGGCAAATCCCCCAGATGCAAATATTGTCCTTGACGGCCGGGTGGTCGGTCGAGGCAGCTATACAGGCTCCCACGAAGTCGGATCCAGACTGGATTTCACGGTAAAAAAAGAGGGATACGATGATCAGATATTAACGCTGAATGTCAGCCAGACCGCGGACAATACCTATTCCGTAAGTCTCAACAAAACAATTATTATGAGCAAAGTCCAGATACGGACCAACCCGCCGGATGCTTCTATCCAGCTTAACGGCAGGGAAGTGGGAACAGGAAGTTTTTCCGATACCTACCAGGAAGGAACCAGGTTATCCTTCACGGTCGGCAAAACCGGATATGAGAAGGAGACTCTGAATATAACTGTTTCCGGTACGGCTAGAAACGATTTCACAGTTACTTTAAAGCCCATGCCAATAGAATCGATAATTTCGCTTTCCGACTCCAAAATTGTTGGAAGTATCACTACAGCCGGCAGCAGGATTTTTGCAGTGGACAGCCATGGAACATTAAGCGGCGTCGATATTTCCGGAAACAAATTGTGGACGGTTTCAACCCAAAACAGTCCCAATGAAAATTCCTTCCCCGTGGTAATCGGCGATAATGTTTATCTGTCGGGCGCCCGGGAGCTGGTAATAGTCAACTCATCCTCTGGGAAAATAGTAAGCCGAACCCCCCTGGAAGGCGCCTCCGCCCATCTGTTCGGTCGGAGAGTAGTTCCCTTCGGCAATCAAGCCCTGTTCCCGACCAACGATACGATAAATCTCATTGATCTTATTTCCGGTGCAACCAATCGGGAGATAGCTGTTCTTAAGGGTTCACAGATGACGCCTGCCGTATGGCGGAATAAGCTTGTAATCGTCGACCAGCAGGGGAGTCTCCTGATAATAAACCCCGACGGAAAAGGAACCGTTGAAGCGGAAATAACTACCAGTGCTGTCCAGCCTGTAGCCCTCGCTGTTACGGTCTACGACAATAAGGCGCTCTTTGCCGGCAGAAAAGGGACGGTGGTTTGCATAGATCTCAACCGGCAAACTGTATTGTGGGAGAAAAAATTACCGGGCAGCGCCTCAGTCTTTACCGATATCGAATGCAATAGTTCAGTTGTCTTCGCATACGCAAAGGGAACAATCTACAGCCTTTCCATGACCAGTGGTCAGGATATGTTTGACCCGATAAGTGCTGTAACCTCACCGCCGCTCCTCGAGGGGAATAAACTCTACTACGGTACCTCGGGGAAATTGGTGGTGCTCAATGCAGGGAATGGGAAACCCTTGTCAAGCGTTAACACGGGGAAAGCTTCAATCACAACGAAACCGGCGGTGATCACTAATAAAGTGATAGCAGGAACCGATGACGGTAAAATTCTGATTATGAACCCATAAAGGACTTAGGTTACCGCTGCCAGTATGCTTAAGCCGAGCGGCAAACAGCCGCCCGGCTTTTTTATTGGGTGTGAACTCGACCAACGGTTACAATGAACGAATGGGAACCCGCCGCGGGATATCGGACGCCAACGTCTGTGTACTCTTAAGCGAAATTCTTTTACATCTACCTCTTATAAATGAAGAAATTTCACTTTAGAGATTAAGGAGCACAATAAGAGTACAGGCGATCTGCAGAGCTGCTCTTGTCTGAAGTATGATGCTGAAAGTACCATTTTCTTGCTTTTTTTCCCCTCCTATCTTTTTGCCAATTCTTCCCCTCTGTGTTCTCTGTGTGGAATTCTTCTTCCTTATTTTCTCTGTGTTCTCTGTGCGAAATTCTTTTTCTTTTTTCCGTGTTCTCTAAAGCGAAATTTCCTCCCGCACTCCTTAAGTGTTAAAAATCGTGGTTTCTTGATTTTTGAACGAGGCTCGGTATATAATTAAGTCATGTTCTTGAGCCGCAGGAAAAAACCGATTAAGTGAAACTTACTAACATTTTAAGCCTACCATTACTCATTATTTTGCTTCTGTTATCCGCTTTTTTTTCAGGGACAGAAACCGCTTTTTTTTCCATGAATCATTTTGAAAAAGAAACTCTAAAAAAAACCTCCAAAGGCAAAAAACATAAGCTTATACTTGGTTTCCTCTCCAATCCGGGGGATATATTAATCACCGTTTTAACCGGAAATATGATAGTGAATCTTTTTTTCGCCTCCATCATGGACCAGGTTATAAGCGGGTATGTGGAGGAATACGGTTGGTTCTGGTCCACTGTCATCAGCACGGTGCTTGTGCTGATCTTCGGAGAATTGACTCCAAAAAATCTCGCCATCCGCCGGTCCATGACCTTCTTTACTTTTGTTTTTCCCCTGTTGAGATTGGTTCATTTCCTCTTTACACCTGTGCGGAGAATTCTTAAAAAAATAGAGAGTGGAATCATTACATTTCTCGCCGGCCGGATACGGGGGGATCAAGGAAACCAGAGAGAGATAATAAGTTCTACCTTTCAAATAGGGCTTCAGAAGGGGCTTATCCATCCCTCTGAAATGTCCATCCT
>JBFMGN010000054.1:0-10344 GCA_040752435.1 Spirochaetota bacterium | reverse complement strand
AAAACGGCGATGGTAGTTTTACAGGTGTTGAGGCAGTCATAGATAAAGACCGGGCGGGCTTCAAGCTTGCCCAGGCAGTTCAGGCGGATATTTTTCTCATTCTAACCGATGTTGAAAAGGTGTGTCTTAACTATAACAAGCCAGGCCAGAAGGAACTGGATCAGATTAATGTTAAAGAGGCTGAACAACATCTGAAAGATGGACATTTTTTATCGGGCTCCATGAAGCCCAAGGTAGAGGCGGCTGTCCGGTTTGTAAAGTGGGGCGGTAAGGAGGCGGTTATAACATCCCTCCACAGCGCTTCAACCGCACTCGAAGGAAAAACAGGCACCCATGTTTGTCCATGAGCAGGAGTCACCCCTTGATGAGTGTAGGGGTCTATAAGACTCCTCTTTACTTTAGAGTGGCGACCATTACCGCCTTGATCGTGTGCATCCTGTTTTCCGCTTCGTCGAAAACTCGGGAATGACTGCTTTCGAATACTTCGTCGGTGACTTCGCAGATATCGGGAAATTTTTTGGACAGATCCGTATTGCTGTTATGGAAAGAGGGAAGGCAATGGAGAAAGATGACATCCTGTTTGCCCGTCTTTTTTATCATCTCCATAGTAATCCGGTACGGCTTAAGGAGCGCTATTCTTTCTGTAATTTTATCCTCTTCTCCCATGGAAGCCCATACGTCCGTATACAGCACATCCGCGTCCTTGAGGCCGGCATCGATTGATTCGGTAATGGTAATCCTTGCCCCGGAGCCTTTAGCATACCCTTCACATTCTGAAACGAGGGCTTTTTCCGGGAACAGGGAAGCAGGGGTGATGATCCTGAAGTCCATACCGAGCTTGGATGCGCCGATAAGGAGTGAATTGGCGACGTTGTTACGGCCATCCCCGATATAGGCAAACGTAATCCCTTTAAGATACCCGAATCTTTCCTTAACCGTCAGAAAGTCGGCCAGAATCTGGGTCGGATGGTACTTATCCGTCAAGCCGTTCCAGACCGGCACACCCGCATATCTGGCAAGTTCCTCTACAGTTTCGTGCTTGAAACCTCTGAACTGGATTCCATCGAACATCCTGCCTAACACCCGTGCGGTATCGGCTACGGTTTCTTTTTTACCGAGTTGAATATCGTCTTTGCCAAGGTATTCAGGATGGGCGCCCTCGTCGTAACACGCCACTACAAAGGCACAGCGCGTCCTGGTGGAAGGCTTCTCAAAAATAAGGGCGATATTTTTGTTTTCCAGGTTTTTTGCGAAAATTCCGGCATATTTATCAGCCTTCAGTTTCACGCTTAAGTCGAGTAAAAAGTTGATTTCATCCGGTGTAAAATCCTTTAAGGTTAGAAGACTCCTTCCCTTTAAATTAAATGCCATTATTACCTCCGCCTCCAATAAAAAATACCGGGCTGCTTGTAAATGAAAAATTACATTTTTTAGTAGAGTCTTATCTTAAAGAATAATTGTTTTTTTGACAACCGGCCGTGCCTTGACTTTTATAGTATTAAGGCTATGATAAAAGCGGGAAAATGGAACAGAAAGATTACAGGCTGGCGGCGATAATGTATACCGATATCCACGGTTTCAGCCGCATGATGGAACAGGATGAACAATCAACGCTGGAGTTATTATCGCATTTAAACCAGCTTGTTTCAGGTCTCGCTTCGAAGTATAAGGGAAGGGTCATTAAGACAATTGGTGATGCCTTACTCCTGGAGTTTATGACTACCTTGGACGCGGTAAACTGTGGGGTTGAAATCCAGAACAGTCTTGCAGATTTTAATAAATCCGGCGTTAAAGAGGTGTTACGCTTAAGAATCGGTATTCACCTGGGCGATATTTACTTCTTCGAGGACGATGCCCTGGGAGAAGGAATAAATATTGCCGCCCGTCTTCAATCCCTCGCCAACCCTGGTTGCATCTGTATTTCCCAGGACGTGTACAACATCATCGCCAATAAAGTTAAGGTCGACCTTCGCAGCCTGGGCCGGGTAAACCTGAAAAATATTACCAGGGAAGTACGGGCGTTCGAGATCGTAACTTCCAACTATTCTTTTTACAGTTCTAAAAAAGAAGAGAAAAGCAAATTTGAAACGCGGCCGGAAGATAAAAAATCCGGCAGTTACTATAACGGTGTAAATGAACTACAAAATATGGTTATTCATGAACTCAAAAAAATAGGACAGCGGATTCCTGTGGAAAAACTAAAAAGAGCCCTGCCTGTCAAAATTGACGAGGTCGATAATATTCTCAATAAGCTGGCCGAAAAAGGCTTCCTTACCAGGCTTGAATCTGACAGGGGGGAAGTCAGTTACGGTGTTTCAGAGGATACGGCCGTGGAAACCCGTGGAAAAGATAGAAGCGGTCTGGATAGAAACTATGGCTGGGATGATAACCCCGCGGTGAAAAGACCTCACCACCTCGAGGCTTGGAGGGGTATGTGGAACGGGATTGATCGAAAAGCTATGAAGGAAGCAGCCCACGCATGGAAGGATGCCTGGCGGGCGGAATGGAAAGGAAACCAAACGTACGGTGATTATAAAAAACAGAAAACAGAAGGATACGATAAAGAACGCTCGGGCTTTATCGCACATCTGTCTTCCTTTGTTGTTGTGAATGGACTTCTCCTCTTCATCAATATTACAACCGGTTTTTCATACCCGTGGTTTTTGTTTCCACTGGGGGGTTGGGGAATTGGGCTTGCATCGCATTTTTCTGCCGTTTCCAATGCAAAAAAAGAAAAAAAAGATCTCGAAACACTTCCGTCTGAACTTGACGATGAAGATTTTGCATTGCTAAGAACGTACCACAGGTCACGCGCCGGCGCGAAAACTGCTGCAGTATCACTAATGACAACCTCGATTTACCTTGCAATGATCAATCTTGTCACTTCTCCCGGATATCCCTGGGCAATTTTCCCCATTGGCGGTATGATGATCGGGTTATTGAGTTCCGTTTCCGCTTATCTTACCGGGAAGAGATCTATCCGGCGGCGTATTAAAGCCTTAATAAAACGAGGGGCAGCCGGCGTTATGGAAAAGCAGGCGGAAAAAGGAGTACCTATAGAACATCCTATTGTCCGCCAGGCCGTCCGGATCGGTGAATCGATTCTTGCCCAGACAGGTGAGCTCAGTAAGGACCATACGCTAATCGGAGAAGACATGAAACCGCTCCTCGAGAACTATATAAACCAGGTAAGGGAGCTTACGAAAAAAAGCCGGGAAATTGACGAGGTTATCGCTGCCATTCCCATGGCTGAACTGGAAAAGGATTTAAAACGGCTGAAGACCCGCCAACAGGCAACCGACAGCCAGACGTTGAAAGCGGAGTATCAGCGGGCGATTGAACAGATAGAGAAACAAGACCGCTCCTTTACAGAATTAAAAAATCAAAAAGAGATAATGGATCTGCGGGTTACATCCTCCCTTAATTCCCTGAAGCAACTGCATCTGGATCTCGCACGGATGAAAGGTCTTTCATCATCGGAGGGAGTGTACTCCATTGAAATGATAAAGCAAAAAACAGAGGAGCTTTCATTGTACCTGGAAGATCTCGGAACAGGATACAAAGATCTTGAAAATACCTGAAGCCAGGGGATGCGAACCGAGTAGTCCGTGTCGTTGAAGGGGCGGCGCCAAGTCACGTGTGCAACGGGGCAGGAATCGGAGAGAAAAACTTAAATACCCCGAAATGTAAACCAGAAAGTCAGGAATTCAGCCGGATCGATCACTCCGGCCAGAGTGAAGACGGCAAAAATAAGAAACAGGAGTATAAAGCTGAAAGTGACCGGCTGGAAAAGAAATTTTTTATGGGTGTTAACTTTTTTAAAATAGAAATATGCCAGGGCAAAAACAGGAAGAGCGAAAAGCAAGCTGAAAAAGAGCCGGAGCACACCGGGGCGGGATTGCCGCCATGATTCAAGAGTATTCGCCCATGAAAAAAGGAAAATATTCAACTTCTGCAGCCTACCCAGAAGGATAGAGATGCCGATCAAGACCAGAAATATACCACTTATAGTCTTTATCTTTTTTAGATGGAGCTTGATTTTTTCGGCCTGTTTGAGGAACTGTGAGAAAAAAAGCCCGCCCATTAGAAAGGGCAGGCCCAGTCCGGCCGAATAGACAGTCAGCAGCAGGGTCCCCTGGAGTACTTTGTCGCCGGTTCCTGCTAAAAAAAGGATTGAGGCTAGAATGGGACCTACACAGGGCGTCCATCCGGCTGCGAAGGCCATACCGAGGAGAATGGAACCGAAGATTCCGGAAGGGCTCCGGCTGAAATGAAATCTTTTCTCGATATTCAAGGTCTTCCAGATATCAAAGATAAAATTGACTCCCAGGAGAATGACCAGGATTCCGGCGGCTAGGTTGACAATTTGAGAGACTTTACTCAAAAGGATGCCTGTGCTGCTGAAAATCACGCCCAGGGTTATAAAAATTATGGAAAAGCCAAGCACAAAGAAAAGGGTTTTAAAGAATATGTTCAGCCTGGAAACCTTTTTTTCGTTGAGGTCATGATAAGAGATACCGCCGATAAAAGAAAGATAGGAGGGGATCAGGGGCAGGATGCAGGGTGATAGAAAAGAAAGAAGCCCGGCAATAAAAGCGGTAAAAAAATGGAGCTCCAGGTTCATCTTTTCAATAGTTCCCGAAACATGGAAAGCAGTTCTGGAGTGTGCCAGTCTCGACCGCCGACCACACCGGCGAGCACAATTCCATTTTTGTCTATGATGTAACTGGTAGGAATACTGCGAGCACCGTAGCTGGCGCCGACCCGGCCCGTCGTATCGAGCAGGATTTGGAAGGTCAGTCCGTTGTCGGCGGCAAATTTCTGAACCTGTTTTTTTTCTTCTTGTAGATCTACCGCTACGATTTCAAGGCCTTCTTTGTGCAGTTTCTTGTAGAGAAGTTCCATGGAGGGCATTTCTTCCCGGCAGGGCGGGCACCAGGTTGCCCAGAAATTGAGAAGGACCACTTTTCCTTTCAGGGAGCTTAAAGAGATTTTTTTCCCGCTTAAGGCTTCCAGTGTAAAATCAACGATGGGAATCTTTTCCTCAAAAACATGAAAGCCAAGCTGCTTCAGCTCTGTTTGCAAGTCCCTGGCGTCTGGCAGGCTTAAGTTTTTGACGCTCCGGACGCGGCTTTCAGCCTGCGTCGCATCGGAAGCCGCCGTTTGAGTACTCGTAGGAGCAGAGGCACCGGAAGCAGTACCGGCTCCCTTGGTGCAGGCAAGCAGAATCAACACCAAAGGCAGAAAATAAAATATTATTTTTTTCATATATATCCTGCTCCTTACATTATTGGAATAGTAATAAATAAATTTCAATCTGTCAAGGAATCTGGGATACTTGTCGGCTTGTGTTTACCGATAAATGCCTGTATACTGAATCAATATCACTTCAAATTACTTGGAAACGAGAAATTATGAAAAAGGCAGGTTTTTTATGTCAAAAATAGAAGAACTTCTCCCTCACAGAGAACCGTTTTTGTTTCTAGACAGGCTGGAAAAGGCAAGTGACGAGGAAATAATCGGTATTAAAAAATTTACGGACAAGGAATTTTTCTTTAAAGGACATTTCCCCCAGTATCCAGTCGTCCCAGGGGTAATCCTGGTTGAGACCATGGCACAGTGCGGCGGTGCCGGTATACGTTCCCTGGGAGTGCTCGGAGAGAGCCTGTTTTTCCTTGCGACTATTGAAAAGGCAAAATTCAGGCGGCCGGTGAAACCTAACGATGAAGTCAGGCTGGAGATAAAGAACCTCCGAATATCCCCAAAAATGATAAAACAAGCGGGTAAAGCATATGTAGGCGATGAGCTCGCGGCCGAGGCGGAATGGCTGTGTCTTGTTGGGGACGCGGTCTAGCCATCGTCAATTCCTTAGTTAAAAATTCAGAAAAGTTGACAGCGCCTGAATTCCATGCTATTTTTATTGAAATACATCATCTTTAAGAGATTGCAGTTAATTTTATTAATTCTTTAAAGGATGGTAAGTTATGCCCAACACCCTAGACACAATCCCCAAACGGTTTCGAGCAATTGTAGAAAAATATCCACAGGAAAATGCAGTATTGGAGAAGGACGCGGAAGGAAACTTCCAACCGATCACGTACCAGGCGATATACGAAAGGATAAAAATTTTCGGTACGGGGCTCAATGCCCTGGGAATTAAGCGCGGGGAGCATGTAGGAATTATTTCGGACAATCGTTCGGAATGGCTTATAACCGATATGTCACTGCTCGGCCTGGGAGCAGTGGATGTTCCCCGAGGTTCAGATTCAATGGCCGATGAGATAAAATATATACTAAAACATGCCGACTGCAAGGTAACTTTTGCGGAGAATAAAGACCAGGTTGCTAAAATATTATCAGTGGAAGATGAGTTTACTCTTCTTGCGAAAATTGTTGTTTTCGATGACAGCAACGTAAAAAGCCTGAAAAGCAAATCCAATAAGATTGAAGTCCTCAGTTTTAAAGACGTGTATGAACTGGGGGAAAAGAAGATACACGACAAACCAGAATTATTCGAAGGAGAGATGGAAAAGGGGAAGATCGATGATCTCGCAACCATCATTTATACCTCCGGCACAACCGGAGAACCGAAAGGGGTTATGCTTACCCACAGGAGTTATATTTTTCAGCTTGACAGGGTATATGACTATATTCACGTAAAAGCAGGGGATGTGTTTCTAAGTGTTCTCCCGGTCTGGCATTCCTTTGAACGGGCGGTGGATTATGTCGTGTTGGATGCCGCGGCTACAATAGCCTATTCAAAACCGGTGGGAAAGATAATGCTGGAGGATATGGAGAAGGTGCGGCCGCACTGGATGGCTTCAGTGCCGAGAATTTGGGAAGGTATTCGGGCTGCCGTTTACAGAAACATAAACAAAGAAGGCGGCTTAAAAAAAGTACTATTTTACTTCTTTGTCGGACTCGGTGAGGCACATGCCTACCTCTGGACGATGTTCAACGGTTGCCTGCCCCGGTTTACTAGACGAATCCGCGCGGTTGATATGGGTTTAAGCGTAATCCCGCTTATTCTTCTGACACCTTTTAAAGTACTTGGCAATCTACTTGTTTTCAGTAAACTCAAAGCCCGCCTCGGCGGCCGTTTTATCGCGGGTATTTCCGGGGGTGGAGCGCTGCCTGCCCATGTGGATCGATTTTTCCAGGCGGCCGGAATTCTGCTGCTGGAGGGGTACGGCCTGACGGAAACGGGGCCGATACTCGCCGTTCGGAAACAAAAAGCCCCTGTGACCGGCACGGTAGGGCCGCTTTTCCCGGATGTTGAATACCGGGTGCTGGATAGGGAGATGGGTGTTCTTCCACCGGGGCATAAGGGTGTTCTCTATGTGAAAAGCGATCAAGTGATGAAAGGGTATTATAAACGTCCTGAAGCGACCAC
This sequence comes from Spirochaetota bacterium, assembly GCA_040752435.1. Lineage (GTDB taxonomy): Bacteria > Spirochaetota > Spirochaetia > SPDA01 > JBFMGN01 > JBFMGN01. The sequence goes on along the minus strand of JBFMGN010000054.1, from coordinate 2,951 downwards.
GGAGGTCTTAAAAGAAGGATGGCTTGATACCGGTGATATAACGATTTTTACCCATAACAGGGAATTCAAAATAATCGGAAGGGCAAAGGATACCATCGTCCTTTTAGGGGGTGAAAATGTTGAACCGACTCCGATTGAGGACAAACTTCTTCTTTCCGAATATATTGACCAGGTTATGATTGTTGGGCAGGACCAGAAATTCCTCGCCGCTCTGATCGTTGCTAACCGCGAAAAATTAGAGGAATTTGCCGACACAAAAGCCATCAGTTATATGGACCACGAAGAACTTTTGACACACCCGATGATAAACGAACTGATAAGCAATGAAATCCAACAGGCAATCAACTCAAAAACAGGTTTTAAGAGTTTCGAGCATATATTCCGTTTTAAGCTCTTATCAAAACCGTTTGAGGCAGGCAACGAGATGACTCATTCCCTCAAAATAAAAAGGAATGTGGTCTCAGAATTGTATAAGAAAGAAATTCGCGAACTTTTTAAATAGATACGGCTTTTTACCAAAACCGATTATCTTCGTAATAGTATTATTATCATGAGTACAATAGCGATAATAAAAAGTATTCCGAAGAGGGTATATGCCCACCGGGGTAACTGTGACATTGCTCTACGAGTGGTATTGCGTTGAGCAGTCTGTTTACCCGGGAGAGATGACACGGCCGGCGACATATACCCGCAGACAGGGCAGCCGGTTTTAAAAAGCGCCGGGTCTCCGGCAAAGCCGCATTTCGAACATCTGACGGAGCTGAAACGTTTTCCACAGTAGGGGCAGGTATCGGCCTCAAGGGGAACTTCTCTGTGACAGTTTTCACAGTAGTACCGGGCTTTTTTCATGTAAGGAAGACTTTATCAAACCACGCTAGTGACGATAATGCAAGTTTTAACGGGAAAATATCAGAACCTCGTTTTTCCGTTAAGGATTCGACAACATCTTTTCTAACGTACAGTTCACCGTTTCCTTCCGGCAGAGGCAACTTAAAACCGGGGCTTCCGGAAGGACGGCACATAAAGGAATCCCTGCGGCCGAAGATGTATTCAATTTCACCTTTTTCAAATGCCAGATAACCACGGCCTGAATAGTTATCTGATAAACTATTATCCGGAGGGCTCGATTGGCAACTCCCCTTTGAAAGGCTGAAAGACATTGCACAGTGAGAATACCAGACTACCCCGCAAATCTGGAGAATCCGGCCGTCTTGCCCAATTTCTTTCCAGACTTTGCTTCCCTCGGGTTTCCCGAAAAGCCAGTACAGAAGCTGCAGATTGGCATTAAAACATTTTTCATTCGGGCTGCCATCACGGATAAAATGATTTATTTCCATACTTTGGAGATTTCCATATTTACCTTCGAGTATTGACCGTTTCAACTCCAGAAAGAGCGGTCGATATATTAATGAATTCCTGAAAAATATTTTTTTCCGCCGCGGTGCAACTGAAATCAAACCGGTTATCAGCTCCGATTTTCCTTCTATCGGTGGTTCCATAATTACACTACACCCATAATCGAGCAGGTCTGTGATAGTTTTCAGATGAGCGCTTAAAAAATTTTCAGAACACGAGGGGAAATCCACAATTATCTGCGAGCCGGGGGTTACATGGGCGATGTACTGTTTCAAGGCGCTTAATTCTTCAACCACCAGAGTCGTACCTGGAAGGATTTGCTCCCAAATAAGTCTTTCTTTTGTCATACCGGCTGCGATTATCACTGTAAACAGGATTGCTTCCATTTTAAAATCGATATTCCTACAGTTTCTTTATACCGAGGATGGTAAGGTCGTCGTATTGTTCATCCTCCTTCAAATGAGAGAAATGCACGTATTCTGTAACCGGCCCGCCATCGAGGAGATGAGAAAAATAATCACGGTACTGGTCAAAATGAGCTTTAAGAAATTCGTCCACCTTTCTATCCACTATTATCTTATTCTCACCCGTGGCGGAAGGATCCGGATAAATCCTGAAAATCTTTTCCACCGAAACCATCGCGAGAATGGCTTCCTCAATAGTTCCTTCACAGGTGGTAAAATCGAAGGTAAGCACTTCATTCTCAACCGGATTATGATATTTATAGAGGGAGTATTTTTTTCTGTCCATAACCGAGTTGATTATATCATAGATTCGCGGGATACCGAGCTCTTCATCACCACTGCTTCTGGGATGGGTTTCGTGGAGTTCGCCGTCCTTAAGCCCCGGTTCCTGGCAGGTAATTGGTTTAAAGGCTTGATCCCTGAATATTCTTTTCGCTTCTTCAATACCGTCTGTAAATAAAAACATGCAGTCTCCGGCGGTGAGTTTGAGCGGTATCTGCTTAAACCCCGACTGCATTTCTACCAGCATCGACGGAAAAACACCGGCCGCCGGTGCCTCCGGCAGGATCTTCTGAATCATTTGGCGCTTTCCGCGGTCGAAAAGATGGATTATGTTATCCCCTGCATTGCATAAATAACAGGTTCCGGTTTCCATGTTCATAATTACGATTATTAAAGCGGCAAAACGGCCTTTAAATCCTCTTTCTTCCAGGAGGTCATTAATTCTGTAAGCCAGTTGGTCGATATGAACGCCCTGCTTCTTTACCGACCATTCTCGGAAATAGGTGAGGAATATCGTTGCCACTTCAACCATGATAAGCGCGGCGGGAACCCCTTTACCGGCAACATCGCACTTTATGATGGCATAGTGTTTTTCATCAATCTTTAAAAAATCAAAATAGTCCCCGGAGACACCTTTGGCACCTTCATAGTAGCCGAAAAACTCTACATGTTTATTTGTCTCTTTCCCGGTGGTGAGTTTCTTGCCGCCGGCATCTTTTTCCAGGGGTATATACATTTTTTGTACCTCTTTGCCGACCGTTAAATCCTTGCTGGCCGTTGCAGCTTTCACAAGCCCCTGGGTCATTTGATTAATCGTTTCCGCCAAAACAGAAATCTCATCTTTACTCC
>JBFMGN010000539.1:0-3252 GCA_040752435.1 Spirochaetota bacterium | reverse complement strand
CTCAAGGAGAGAATGAGAACCGTCGCTCCAGGTGGAATGAGCATGCAGATCTCCCCTAATATCCTGGAGTTGGATCAGGGAGGGAAGGTTGCGATCCAAAGCCGCTTCGATCTCTCCCCAATCTTCCCGGAGTTCAGGGGCTATCCAGTCCAGCCCAAGGGCGTTATAGACCTCATCCTCCGTTACACCTGCAATCTTTTCATCGGTCTTGACATCGAAGACACCGTACTCATTGATCTTCAATCCCTTCCGGACTGCAAGTTCTCTTAAGTGTATATTGTGGGCCTTGGAGCCGGTAAAGTATTGAAGGGCGGCTCCAAAACCTAAAGGCTCCACTACCCGCAAATCAACCTGGAGCCCTCCTGCTACAAATATTGACGATTTCGTTATCCCCTTTGCCAGCACCTCTTTAACCTGCGGCAAGGCTGTAAAGGCTTCCATTATACGTTCAGGTTTTTCGGAACCAACCAGAATGTCGATATCTCCGATTGTTTCCTTCATTCTGCGCAAGGATCCGGCATAATCGATCCTCTCGGTACCGGGAAGCTTTTTAAGAGCATCCACGATCCCCTGGGCGACAGGCTGGGCAACCCCAAGAGACACTCTTTCTTGCCGGGTTTTATAGAAATTGATTCCCCTCTGGATGTTCTCTTCGCTTTTCACCCCCATTCCCTTGAGTTCCCTGACCTTATGTTCCTTTACAGCCTGTTCCAGTTCGTCAATTGATGTAATGTTAAGCTGCTCGTAGAGGAGCTTAACGGTTTTCGGGCCCACCTCCGGAATAGAGAGCAGAGTTGTAAGACCCTCCGGTACCGCAGCTTTCAGTTTTTCATAGTATGGGAGTTTACCTGTTTGAAGGAGCTCTTCAATCTTCCTGGCGATGGCCTCCCCCACCCCCGGAATTTCACGCAGTTCAAGGATACCTCCCCGTTGGTAAATGGCCGCGGCCTCTTCTGAGAAGGTCTCCAATACCTGGGCCACCTTTTGATAGGATCTGATCTTAAAGGGATTTTCTCCTTTTAGTTCCAGCAATTCACTAATAGTATGGAATATTGAGGCAAGTTCATTATTTTTCATGCTTTACCTATTCCAACAATCTCATTCTTCCTGTTGAATACAAGTCATCCCACGTAAAATGTGAATTTGTATGGATAGCGATATCGATATCCGAGAATTAAAGAATCGAATAATCATTTACGTCAATATACTTAATATCGACCTCTCTTTCAACGTATTCTTTTCATCACCCTGCGTTTATAGTTGAATTCCGACGCCAGTTGTAGTAGAATTGTTAGTATGTAAAAACCTTAAGGCATCCCCGTGTTACCGCCTGTGAAAGTCAGCATGTCAGAGCATGCCTTATTTCCTATTTTGCTTTAGGAGGATTACCATGAAAAATCCGTTTAAGATTTTAGTTTTTGTTTTTCCCTAATGGTGTTAATCCTTTTTGCCTGCACTCAGGGGGAGGTGGCCGAAACTTCGTCCGGGTTTCCCACTACTTACATGGGGTTACATTCTCTTAAGAACATGGTACCGATGGGCGATTACCTTATTCAGGTTTTAAGCGGCGGGCGGTGGATCGAGGCCGGGAGGCTTGCGTACGACCGGTACTACCGGGAACAATCCCTCGCTCTGAGCGGTTTTGCTCCGGACGGTCCGCGGGTTACGATTAAGCTCACCCAGCAGGGCGGCGGCTCCGCCCACCTGGATTCGGTTTTCTACGCCGGTTTGCCTCCGGCCGCGGTATCCGGTGTAGAAAACGGAGTGAAAAAGCTTTCAGCCGCCGATTACGATGTGATCGATGCATTCGATAAAGAGCTTATCCTTACCTTTGAAACTTCAGAGCCGGGCGGCTTCCTGTCGGTCACCGGCCGAATCGAGGGCGAAATTGTGAGCGAGTTACCCATCCAGCTCCCCTTTATAAACGGCCTGAAAAAAGTGGAAAACTTTACCGGGTTCTACGAGTATACCCTCGGCTCCGAATCTCCCAAGCTCCTGGCGGCCGAGTACTGTACAACATCTTCCGGCCATCCTTACGGCTACACCTATATCCAGGTCTGGAACGACGCTTTAAATCTGTACCTCAACCTCGATTTTACCCCGGACAACACCGAGGATGGCGGCCTGGATTACGCCAAAGTGGTAACCAGGACGCCGGCCGGGATAAAAGCCTTCAAAGTCACCACCGAAGAACTTACCTGGGGAAGCCCGTCGTTCGTCTACACCGGCCGGGTCGCTTACCAGCACAAGGTCTACGCTTTCATAATTCCCCTAACCGAACTCGCCGTAACTGCGGCCGGTAAGGTTCCCCTCGCTTTCTCCCTGTACGGAACTGTTGCCGCAGGCACGAGGGAATCTCCCGAGCTTGTCTTCGACTCGAAGAATAACCAGGTTTTGAGTGTCTATCAAAAGATGGATATGGACTACAACATTTTCGGGTGGCTGAGAAACCCGGACGGCACAGCCATAGGCTCGGAGATCACCGTCACCAGCGACACGGCAGATCAAGTCAATCCGGCCGCCGCCTTCGACGGCTCCGGTAAGTATCTGGTGGTCTGGGAGGATGACCTCGGTACCTATGTATACGACATCCGCGGCCAGTTTATCGAGAGCGGTGGAACGCCCTCAGGCACTGATTTTCCCATATCTGGCGCCGCGTATGACCAGCGGTTTGCGTCTATTGTCTTCGATTCGTTAAACAGCCGGTATTGCGTGGTCTGGCAAGATACGAGGAATGGTATTGAGGACATCTACGGCCTCCTCTTGAGCTCTGCCGGCAGCGTGTACAAGCTGGACTTCCCGGTGTGTGACGACCCAGCCGCTCAATACAGCCCGAAAGCGGCTTACGATTCGAAAAACGGCCGCTTCCTGGTGGTCTGGCAGGATGAGCGTAATTACGCTACTAACAGTTGGGACATCTACGGCCGGATTTTGGATGCGGAAGGTAATGTACTCATTCCATCTTTTGCAATCTGTACGGCTGTGCAAGAACAGTCAAGTGCAGCCGTTGCGTATGATGGGACGAACGATCAGTACCTGGTAGTCTGGCAGGATTACCGGGACTACGGTACCTCAGGCTGGAACATCTACGGCCAGATTATCAGTTCAGGTGGAACGCTCTTAAGTTCCAATTTTCCCATATCTACCGCCGCGTATGACCAGCTTTTCCCGGCCGTCTCCTACGATGGGCAGAGCAATACCTATCTGGTGGTCTGGGAGGATATGAGGAACGGCACAGACACCGACATCTAC
>JBFMGN010000538.1:0-3257 GCA_040752435.1 Spirochaetota bacterium | reverse complement strand
ATTTCCTCCTCTGTCCTCTCCGTGCCCTCTGTGTTCTCTGTGCGGAATTCTTCTCCTTCTTCTTTTCTCCGTGTTCTCGGTTCGAAACCCCATCTCCCTGTAGGGGGCTGCCCCATATGCTTGCCCTAGCTTCTCGCCCTCGAAGGGGGCTTACTATTTTTGTAAGAGCCCCGGCCATAAAAAGTACGCTAATAGGTAATCGTTTTTGTATCGGTTCGTATCTTGCTCTGGATTTCAGGAATTGGATTCCATTTTACAAAAATGGAGATTTCCGGAATCCACTCATAATATTTGTAGCCTTCCGCGTCTGTTTTTAATTCCGGTTTACCGATGTATTCAAAAGTAAGGTCCCAGTCATGAAGATGATGGATAGCCCGGAGACTTATATTTTTAGCCTTAAAATAGGACGCCTTCCGATCATCGATATTGAAGACATTAAATGATTTCAGAAGATCCGTTAGAGGATTTATGGGTTCTTGATCTATTCTGTCAGAAAATGCCTTGAAATATCTGAACGTATTTTTATTTTCTGAATTCATCGAAAACTGTAAATCCAGGAACTTATAGACGGCGAGTTTAAAGGCTAACTTGAAATCTAAATAACTATCGCTGAATTTTAATACGTTAATGCTCCATTTGGAATTAATATCGGTGGACAACTTGACCCTGTTTTTCCATAAAAGGTTGCTGTCAAAGTTGAAATTAACGCCGAAATACATACTTTCCACCCGGAAAGCCGCTTCTCCACTTTCTTCCCACCCTGTAACGGGGATAAAGGCGTAAGTTTTCGTCTTTTCAGCCAGTAAACCCGCTTCAAACCACCACAGCTTAAGGGCGGCTAGGCTGGATGTCGGATTTTGAAATAGTGGAACGGATTCAGCCGCCGGCTTAAGACCGGGTGGATAACCGAAATTGAAGGTCTCCCGAAACGAGATATTATTATCCAGGAAACTGACGTTTAAAATAGATTTACTATTTATCCATTTTTTTTGTTCAAAGTCGTAAATGAATGTCTGATCCATATAATTTTTCGGAAAGAGGGTAAGAATTTCTTCTATCGTAAAAGGCTTTAAAACCCATTTATCACTTTCAAACATCAATTTGCCGTTGGCCTTACTCGACAATGGACCGAACTGTAATCCGAGGGTTGACGACATTTCCCTATCCAGGGGGGGTAACAGGGCCGTAAATTCCAGGCTCTGGAGCCAGTCTCCGGTTTTTAAGTTCAAAGTGAGACCAAAAGAATGGGTTGAGACAAAATCCTTTTCCCACTTAAAGAGTAAATTTTCATAAACCGGTGTATTATCCGCATCAGTGTACATATATTTACGGTTCAAAAGGATCGAAGTGAAACTGTACTTAACGGTCGATGTTTTAATCAAATCAAGACTGTAGACCGGGAAACTAGTCAGGTTGATGGCATTCCCTATCTTTAGAAAGGAAGAAGTATAATCCTGCTTAAGATAATCGGACCACAGATCGGCCACCGATTCCGATTTATTAAAATGTTTTTTATATTCAAGAGATAGAGTTGTCAAATTACTTATTATCAATAAATTCTCATAGAGTTTAGCCGAATATTCCAGACTGGTCGTTCCATGGGTATCAAGGATAGAATACGATTTTGAGAAATCGATATCCTTAGGCCTTTCCCAGGCAGAGGAATTAAGCTTGTTGTCCACCGTAAGGTTTGGAAGGATTGTATAACTAAGTTTCTGGGAGTAAGGTACCTTTTTAGTTTCTGATACCAGCGGAATATCTGTCCGCAAATCAGGTTTTCTTAAGGCTGTGGTTTCCTCCTTTTGTTTTTCCGTATCTCTTTCGGGTTCTTCCCAGGGAGGTTTCAAGCCTTTGCCCGGTTCTTCCTCTTTTTTATATTCACTTTTTTCCCGAATTGCTTTTGCTTCAGCCGGAAGACTAAATAATGAGCCGCTTAAATGTCCCGATACCTGGGGGAAGAGGTAGCTTTCCGGATAATAAAACTTTCTCTCGGGGAAACTGAAATCCGTTCTTGAACTTTCCGGCACATATCCGCCTGAATTTTGATCCATACCCGGTACCAGGGCCAAGGGCATCTCTTTATTTTTCCAGTACATTGAAATTTCAAAATCTGAAATACGCGCCGCAGTAATATAAGGCTTTAGAATTTCCATATTGGGATAGAGACTGCCGCGTAATGTCCAATTTAGTCTATTTTTAATCTGCGCCTCTTCACTTCCCTGGTCGGCGGCCTCCTCATCCCCTTTCTTTACCCGGAAAAGCTCTCCCCAATCGATATCCTCTTTCCTGTTTCCAAAATCACGTTCAAAAAACGGTTCGGAGTATCTGGCTAGAGAGCTTGAAAGGGAGAAAAAATCGGCCTTCAGGGCGAAATCTGTGGACAAGCCATAACGAAGCGGAAACATCCTGCCGCCTGGATCAATCACATTCCAGTAACTGATCATTGTCCCATCATTCGATTTCCAGTAGGGAGTAAAACTATTTCGGATAGGATCGATAAAAATACTTCTGCTCCTTGCAAAACCGAGGGAAAAGGTCAGGTGGTCGATAATATCAGCATCGACGATATTGGCCTCTACACCCCAAAAAAGGCCAAGGCGGGTATACAAATCAAAAAGAATTTTCAGATATATATTCGATTTCTTGACCAATTCCAGCATCTTCCGTTCTTCATCCGTCATATCCTCGTATTTTTTTAAGAAAAGTCCCCTGAGTTTTTCATTATAGTTCTCATTCTCCTCGCCAATCTGAAGGAAAGAAATAGTACTTTCCTTTTTTGGCTTTCTTCCTATAATGTAGGAGGTCGTCTGAAAGAAATATCCTTCTTTATCCTTGGAACCTATGGCCGGGTGAAAAAACAGTTCATCCCCGCTGTGAAAGAAAAAGGGAAGATAAAAAACCGGTATCTGACCTACGTAAAAAAGTGCATCTTGCAACCCCCATTCTCCCGGTGCAAGCACCCAGATTTTTTTTGCCTGTATTCGATAATGAGGTTCCGCGTCATTACACGATGTTATCATCCCATCATTTAAAGTTATAATGTTTTTCGCGGATCTATTTATAATGTTGCCGGAAAAATAAAAATTAATATTCTTTTCTTCTATCTTTCTCTCAGTTTCGGTGGTACCGTTAAAAAACAATCCTTCCCACGTATCTACGTTAAAAGTGAGACTTTCACCCGTGAAAACTTCGATCATTCCTTTCTCTTCCAGGGTGTATTCAATATTTCCGCTGGCCGTGATGCTGTTTTCACTCTG
>JBFMGN010000537.1:0-3260 GCA_040752435.1 Spirochaetota bacterium | reverse complement strand
GTAACTGCCGGACGGGATTTTTTCATTATGATTGGAGTAATGAACGCATCGCTGGCTCCACCTTCAAAGAGTTTTTCTATAACAGATTCGTAAAATTCCGGATTCATATCATCAATATTACAGTCAATTACAAAAGCTTCGGAAGTTTCAAAATCATCAACTTCGGGTTGTACAAGTTCCCCGATAAAAACCCTTAAGACATTCGGTATCTCCGTATCCCGGCTTCCTACGCCATAACCGGTCTTTTCGATCGTGAAGTGAAGGCTCGCGTTAAATTCCTGAACTACCGTAGAGAGTATTGCCGCACCTGTCGGAGTTGTAGTTTCCGACTGAACAGCCCCGGTTTTCACCGGTACATTTTTAAGAAGTTCTACAACGGCCGGTGCCGGAACCGGTAAAATGCCATGGGTGCATTTCACGAAACCTACGCCCAGCTCAACCGGGGCGGAAATGATTTTCTTTATTGAATACATTTCCTTCAGCCGATGAAGACAGATTGCCGCGCCGGCAATATCGATGATTGCATCCACCGCCCCGACTTCATGAAAATGAATCTCGTTTAAAGGGAGGCCGTGAACGGTGCTCTCCGCCGCCGCAAGCCGGGTAAAAATTTCCAGGCACGTTTTTTTTACCTGCTCATGCAAAGCGCTTCTTTCAATAATGTTCCTGATATCATCGAGATGCCTGTGTTCTTGAGGATGGGTATGATGGCCGCTGCCTGTAAGGATTATCTCAACCCTCGTACCGGCAATTCCTCGGCGTACATCGCCTGTTATCTTTATGTTGTATTTTTCCTTGAGATTCAATTTCGCTAATTCGTTAAGGAGATAACTGCTGGCGATACCCAGGTTTAATAATGCACCCAGATTCATATCCCCGCTTATCCCGGCAAAAGGATCGTAATACAGGATTTTCATCGGTTTTGTGCCCCGCGATTACAAAAGTTCCAGGTATATGGGAGGATTATAAAGATTTATCCGGGTTTTGTCATGCGTTAAGCTATTCTCGTTTTCCCAATGTAGGCGCGGCTTAAGGGTTCTCCCATAATGAATCACTACGGGCTTACGCCCGTAGTATCTTCGTTCCGCATGGTACGGCCTTCGGCCGATTGTCGCCCCCTTCGAGGGCGAGAAGTTAGGGCAGGCATATAGGGTAGTATCGCCTTGTCCATGGGCTTGATGCCCATGGTATGCGGCGATGAACGGAATCAAGGCTCTGAAAAAATTGCAAATTGTGCTTGCATTAATCATAGATGTGTTATATAGTATAATTTATAAAAGCACAAATGTGAATGCACAAAAGTGAATTTAAAGGGCATTGAGAATAAAAAAACATCGCTCCTGATAGAAATTGCCAGGGCTTATTATGAAGAAAACCGGACTCAATCGGAAATTGCGGCCAGCACGGGTGTAACCCGCAGTCAGATTTCACGGTATCTCAAGGAAGCCCGGAAATTGGGAATCGTACAAATCCGAATTGTAGACCCGGAGAGCGAGTTTGAGGATTTGGTCGCCTCCATGAAACAGCGGTTTCCTCATCTACGCGACGTCATCGTTGCCCCGGTTTATATCAACCATCCGGAAAGTACCCTTGAAATAGTGGGCCGTTATGCAGCCAATTATCTGCTGAATGTCGTCAGCAGCGGCATGCGGGTAGTAATAGGATGCGGGCGAACACTCCGGGTTGCCGTTCTGTCATTGACCCCCAGGGGAATTCCCAATGTCTCCGTCATACAGGCTATGGGGAATTTGGGGCATGAAGCGCATGGTATCGATTATAATGAGATAACCCGGGTCGCCGCCCATGCTTTCGGCGCAAAACCCTATTTCATCAGTTCTCCCGCGATATTAGGGGAAGGTTCCGGCAACGCGGCCGACATCGTCAACGCGAACAAGACTATCCGGGATGTCCTGGAGATGGCCCATCGGGGAGATATTTATGTCGTGGGCCTGGGTACGGTAAAGAGTGATCAATTATATGTCCGGGTGGGGATGATTCAGCAGAAAGAGCTGGATGAATTAGGCGGGAATGCGGCCGGGGACATCTTCGGGCGGTTTTTCGATATCCGGGGTAATGAACTGTCTTCAGCTTTCGCAGAAAGAATAATAGGGGTGGAACTGGAAGATCTCCGCCGCAGCAACTTGTCTATCGGAGTCGCCGCAGGACCGGATAAGGCCGCCCCGCTGTTAGGCGCTTTGCGGGGAAAATTTATCAATGTCGTCGTATCGGATGAAAATACCATCCAAAGTGTAATCGCGATGAATGAATCGAAATAGTTATCCAAAAAGTAAAATTTCCCATCGCGGCCTACGGCCGCATCTGGGCTGGATTGGAAATCTTCGCAAAAGGCGAAGAAATTACAGTGGAATAGCATATAAGGGGGAAAAAAATGAAAAGAATTCTTATGGCAGGATTGCTTACATTAGTAATCCTGATCGCGGCCGCTGGGGCCGGAAAGACCGAATCGGCTAAATATGCTGATCCTGTTTTACTGTCACAAGGTTTGGGAGTCGCGGGAGATCTGATTCCCACGGAAGCGGAAATCAAAAAGGCCCGCCAGAGGCTTGAGGCGGAGGACTCGTTTATCGGGATTATCGCGATTACGTATACCACGGAATATCATGCAACCGTGGCCGAGTCGGCGGAAGCCTACGCGAAAAAACTGGGCTTGAAAGTCCGGGCTTTCGATTCGGAGATAAAGGTTGAGAAACAGATTGGTGCTATTGAAAACTTCTCAAGCAGCGGTGCGTCTGCCATCGTAATCGGTTTGTTCGATCCTCCCAGTGTACGGTCCGCCCTTAAAGAAGCAGCCCGGAAGGGTATTAAAATAATACAATACGCCGGGCGGGATGTCACTGAATTCGGAGGCGTCTCCATCAGTATTGAAGATGCCGATCTGGGGGCAGCCGCCGGTACCTATGCCGGCCAGTTGATTAATAAAGAGTTTGGCGGAAAAGCAAATGTAGCGATACTGGACTACCCCGATCTTCCCAATGTAGTCGTCCGGGCGGAGAATATCAAAAGCGCGCTCACCAAAGAAGCCCCGAACGTCACGGTTGTCGGCAACTACTTAGGCGGTACGCCGGATAACGGTCTTAACTCCATGGAATCTGCCCTTCAAGCCCATCCTGAAATAAATGTTGTCGTCAGCATCAACGATGCCGGGGCTTTCGGAGCGATGAAAGCGCTCGAAAACGCTGGCAGGACAGCGAAGGATACAATCATTGTGGGTATTGATGCGGAAAAGCAGGCCCTTGAAT
>JBFMGN010000536.1:0-3263 GCA_040752435.1 Spirochaetota bacterium | reverse complement strand
CGTCAGGTCTTTCCGAAGGAATTCTATGGGATGTAAAAAACAATTCGCCAGCCGCCTTGATAATGGACTACTTCGGGTTTCCTTTAGATATTTTACCGGAAATCGTCCCAAGCTTTTCCATACAGGGAGAGCTTACCCGGGAGGCTGCCGGCGAACTGGGATTAAAGCCCGGAACACCGCTTTCTTACAGAGCCGGCGACCAGCCGAACAATGCCTTTTCACTCAACGTACTGAACCCGGGAGAACTCGCCGCAACAGCCGGGACCTCCGGAGTTGTCTACGGAATAGTAGGAAAGCCTGCCTTTGACCGGCTCTCCAGGGTAAACACCTTTGTACATGTAAATCACACCGAAAACGACAACCGTTACGGAATTCTTCTCTGTCTTAACGGTACTGGAATTTTAAACCGCTGGCTGAAACAGAATATCTCTTTCCGCGGGGGAGAAGAGATGAGCTATCAGGAAATGAACCGGGTTGCGGAATCGGTTCCTGTTGGATCAGGTGGGTTGGTCTTTCTGCCATACGGAAACGGAGCGGAAAGAACACTGGAAAATGCAGATCCAGGCGCTTCCCTCCATGGACTTAACTTTAACATCCACAGCCAGTCACATCTTTTAAGAGCCGGTCAGGAAGGGATAGTATTTGCATTGAACTACGGGTTTGAGATTATGAAAGAGATGGGCATGGAACTCCGCACGGTAAAAGCCGGCTACGCTAATATGTTTTTAAGCCCTCTTTTCCGCAACGCTTTTTCTACCATTACCGGAGCGGAAGTGGAGCTCTATACGGCGGACGGGGCTTTAGGTGCCGCCAGAGGGGCGGGAATCGGAGCTGGTATTTATACCGGTTTTAAAGAGGCTTTTATCGGGCTTGAAAAAAAAGAAACAGTATCCCCGGATTACAGGCTGAAAAACCAATATAAAGAAGCGTACGGCAGATGGCATGCAACATTAAAAAAGGTTGTTTCCCAAACTAGTTAGGCTTTATATCTTTTTCGGACTTTTCTTTTTTAAATGAGCAGGAATCATTTTATTCCTGGCGACCTTGAAGGCAAATCTCATTATTCTCTCAGTGCTGACATTGGAACCGAACCTTTTCATCATAATCATGACAATTGCTTTCAAATCCTGTTCGCTTAAAACAAGATAAATAAGCCTGTCCCGTTCCTGCGGGGTCATATCTTCCCATTCAACCATGTACTTTAGACCTTTCAATTATAACCTAATACGAAATAATTATCTCCTCAATTTCCATTTTATGTTTTATTTTCATAAAGAGAGTCTGGGTATTTTCTCTATACAGCCAGCCGCTGGTGTAACTTTGAAACTCTGGATCCGGCCTCCAGTCAATACCGAATAAAGAAAGATTCTTAAAAGGTTTTATTTCCTGGATAATTAAGTGGTGTATCCCGTCTTTCGGAAATTGAAGGCTTAATCGGATCTCTTTCGGATTTGCACTTATGGATTTTATTGAAGCACAGGTCCATATCCAGGAACCGGGTGTCAGACTTCTGTAGAGAGATACAGCCTTTGGATAATAAGGACTCTCCGTAATCAGGGGGTAGATTACCTCCGGCGGCAGAATACCCTGTTTTTTATCGATATTGTTGTTTTTTATAAAAAGAGTTTCAGGAAGCATACCGGCCGCATCAGATAGAGAAAGTGCTGAAATAATTAATCTGTTCCCCACCGATATAAGCTCTTTCTGGTTTTTCTTTTCCCCTGCAAGTATCAAAAGTTTTCCGGCCAGTAATGAATCGGCTAAGTTTACCGTCCCATCAGCATATTGGAGAAACAAGCCTGCCTCGGTATCAACGATCGCCGGCAGTATCTTCTCTTCAAGAACACGGTATAATTTCGACAAGTTCTCTACAACTTCCCCGCCGAGAGTGAAAGCCTCGGTATATGTTCTTAAGATTCCAAGAGCATCTGCAATATCTAGATTCTTGTAATCAACCGTCTCTACTAATTTATACACCTCCTCAAGCAGCGAATAAGGGCCGCGATCTACGATAAACTGTAAAAGATTTGGAATTAAAAAAACTTTTGGATCATTGGCAACAAGTAATTCTTTAATTCGGCGTAAGGTTTTCAAATCTTCTTCCATCTGCCGTTCGGTGAATGTCAGTATCCTTCCAAGATACGGGCTGGAAAAAAAGGTAAGATCTCCGATGTGTTCGGAGGCGGCTTTCCTGACCTGGGAATATACATATCCGTATTCACCCCTCAAAATCCCTTCAGCCATCAGGGCAACAACAATGTTTTCTCGAAAAGCCGATTTTTCTCCACCTGTTTTCCATGCTCCCGAATCGGCGTCGTACCTGTTAACTCTCCAGCCGTCGTAGGCATTATCAATGTAGTTTTTAACAGTCTTTTCGAACATCTCTCTATCATACTGAGTGGTACTTTGGTTTGAAAACCAGTAGGAGAATGGATCCGCCTGCTTACTTGTTACCTGTTCATACACAATTGTACTGAATTCATTATTTCCATCAGACGAAAGATTCAACCTTTTATTATTCATATCAATAAAGGAACCCTGCGGCAAAGAGAGAAAGTAGGTATTCTCTCCATCAGAAAGGGAGATTATAGGTAATCGTCCTGCATCGCCAATGTGGATACCGTCTCTAAATAAAAAAGGAAAGGAAATTGAACGGATATTAATATCCCGGTTTGCGATAACAGGCAACAGGCTGGTTTTATTTTTACGGCTATCAGTCAATATTTTTACCACTACGTCTTTAGTAAAACGCAATTCGATACCGTCTTTGAATAGGGTATAGCCCTTTATCTCCGCTTTGATTGATGTTCCGTTGTTAGTGAAAAGCAGAACCGGAGTTTTCCTGTTGAAGGGGAAATTGATTCCGTCTAAAGCTACAGAAAGACTTTCAACTCCCGATGTTCTATCCTGCTTGTTTTCAGGAACCAAACCTGTAATTGTTACACCGGACATTTTTTCAGTAAAGGTTTGCAGGTTTGAAAAATGGAGGAAAAGAAGGAAAATAATAACACACGCATAGAATACAGGTATTAACAAATATGGTTTACGCGATTTTGCAGACATACTGACGTAGTTTATCAGCGACATTAAAAAAATTCAACCTTGAGCAAATTTTATCACACCTATATAGTAATACTGTTTTTAAAAGCCGGGAGGTTATATGCGTTCTTTATTCCTTGCGACTCTGATCCTGCTGCTTGTATTTTCCGGCTGTAGAACCACGGGCAAGCTCGAGACACCCAAATCAAAACCGGGTGAAACAG
>JBFMGN010000535.1:0-3273 GCA_040752435.1 Spirochaetota bacterium | reverse complement strand
AGAAGGTCACTTTCCCTCCTTTCCTTACAATTTTCAGAGCCTCTTCCCATACTTGAGGTTTTCCGACCGCTTCAACTGCCACATCAACTCCTCTCTTTTCTTGTGTAAGTTCTCGTGCTTTTTCAGCCTGTTTTTCGATGGTTTCAATTTTTGTTATGTCAATTATGTGCCGGACTCCAAATTTTTCCGCTTGTTTTAGCCTTTCATCTCCCTTACCGAGGACTATTACCTCCGCCCCTTGTAACACGGCGAGGCGCATTATCATCAACCCCAGAGGTCCACAACCGATCACCGCTACCGTATCTCCCTGTTTTATTTCCGTGAGTCGTAATGCATGCACCGCGGTGCCGAGGGGTTCTGATAAGGCGGCCTCATAGTAGGAAAGATGCTCCGGAAACTCCAGAAGATTAAGCTTTACAAGACGTTCTGGAACGATAATGTATTCAGCATAGGCACCGTTAAGCACAAGCAGATCCTCACATAAGTTTTGCTGGTTGTTCTTACAGTAAAAGCATTTTTGGCAGGGGGCGGCATTGCAGCAAGTTACTCGCATTCCCCGTTTAAAACCTTCAACCTCTTCGCCTGCTTCAACAACATCACCGCTGAACTCATGCCCAAAAGTCGACGGAATCTTTTTGATCATAGCCGGATGTCCCTGTTGGTAGGTTTTTATATCTGTTCCACAGGTCAGGGCGGCCTTTACCTTAACGAGCACTTCTCCTCGGCCGGGTCTTGGAATTTCAGTCTTTTCAATGCGTACATCCATTGGACCGTAGAAAAGGGCAGCATTCATTAACGCCATACTCCTCTCCTTATATTCAAGCTGAACTACCGTTTGCCTTCCTAAAAATTAATTTCTTTCAGCGTTCCTTCAGCCTCACGCTTCATCGCTTCTTCCAGGATGGCGGCGGTCGCCCGCGTTCCTATCATTTTGGCGCCGGCTGCACGATATTCCAGAACATGCTCCAGCGTGCGGATACCGCCGGCAGCTTTTACAGCCACCTTTGGACTTACGCTTTGGCGCATAAGGCGCACATCTTCAAGTGTGGCGCCGCCCGGCCCGTAACCGGTGGAAGTCTTAACATAATCCGCGGCAGCCTTTTCACATATCCGGCAAGCCTTCACAATTTTCTCGGGGGTCAAATAACAGGTTTCAAAGATCACCTTAACAACCACGTTTTTGGCATGGGCAGTCTCCACTACCGCCCTGATATCCTGCTCGACATAATCGAAGTTGCCGGCTGCAAGACGGCTGATCGCCAGTACCATATCCAGCTCCCTGGCCCCTCTTTCAATGGCCCTCTCCGCCTCGAACACCTTTGCTTCCGTAAGATTTGAGCCATGGGGAAAGTCCACCACCGTACTTACAAGCACATCACTGCCTTTAAGCAGTTCCGCCGAACGTTCAACATCATAGGGGGCAACACACACGGTTGCGCATTTATACTTTAAGGCAAGCTCGATCCCCTCATGGTACTCCTCATCGGTTAATGTCGGCCTTAAGAGTGAGTGATCGATCATTCTTGCAATATCCTTTACTGAGAGATTATTTCCCATATTACCTCCTTATATTCCGGTTCGTTTTTTAAATACCTTTGTTTTCCTGATATCGGACCCCGTAATTCTTATCCCAGGGGAAACTTTAGTTTAATAAGGTATATCCCCGAGGAATAGGTAACCGGGCGTTTGTATGAAGAATAAGATACCCGGGTTCTAAGCAGAGCAGGCTGAAGCGGTTTTATACCCAGAAGCCTTGCTTCCCGTGGTTCCGCTCCCACGGGACTTATCGTATCTACCGCCTGAGTTATCTGAAGGTTATAATATTGCATCAGGATATAGTAAGTTGATTGCTCTTTGCCCGCTTCTTTGAACATGTTTTTCGTAATTCCCGGCAGGTATTTAAGCGGGGCATACCATTTTTCTATTGCCACAGGCCGGCTTTCAATATAGCGGAGCCGCTCCATCATTACAATCAGCTCTTCCGGCGGTATCTCCAGGATTTCCGCAATTTCTTCCGGCGCCTGAATGCGCTTGAATTGCAGGATTTTTGTAGTAATTGTACGCTTACTATCCATAATCTCATTGGTAAAACTGGCCAGGTGATGAAAGGATGTCTCCAGCCGTCCGGAGGATACAATGGTTCCCTTGGAACGCCTGCGTTCCAGTAAACCCATATATACCAGTTCTGAAATGGCCTGCCGCACTGTAGCCCGGCTCACATTAAAACGCTTTTGAAGCTCCGCTTCTGTAGGTAAATAATCACCCGGTTTGTACTTCCCGGTTTCCATCTCTTTGTGTAAGATCTGAAAGACCTGGTAGTAAAGCGGTATAGGCGAGGAATGGCTTACTTCTTCATTAATACTTTTAAAAACCATCTATCAATCCCTTAAAAGATTCCTGGAAAAATCAGGATTAACACAGTATTTGGGAGTCCTTTTATGGCAAATATACTGGTATATTCCTTCGCATAGTACGGTTGCTCCGAGCTCTGCGGCTTGGATCGAAGCACCGCCCAGATGTGAGGTGACAGTGATATTCTCCAATTTGTACAGGAGGCTGTCATTAAGCGGAGGTTCCGCTTCAAAGACATCCAGCGCCGCGCCTGCGATGCGTTTTTCCTTCAAAGCCTGGTAAAGGGCGTCATGTTGAACCAATTCGCCCCGGGCTGTGTTAATAAAATAGGCGTTCTTTTTCATCAAACTGATCTCTTGCTCTCCGATCATACCTTTCGTTTCCGGGGTATAGCGGGCGTGGAGAGAGACAAAATCCGACTTTTTAAGCAAAGTATCGAGATTAACCGGTTCGTATTTCATTGTGCGAATATCATCCGGATTGATGTATGGATCATAGACAAAAACCCTGGCCCCAAAAGCCTGTACAATGTATGCGACTTTGCTGCCGATCGCACCCAGGCCGATAATGCCCACAGTGGAGCTTCCCAGTTCGTTTCCGATAGCTTCGTGGATATAAAGGTCACCGCGCCATTGTCTTTGCGTCATTAAAGACATGTGAGCGCGCGTGATATTCCTGGATTGGGCCAGCATTAAACCTACGGTAAATTCGGCCACGGCCCTCGAATTGCGTCCGGGAGCATAAAGAACGGGGATCCCTCTGGCAGTACAGGCGTTCCGGTTAATATTAACCGGTCCACCTCGAGCCGCACCTACAATCCTTAAGTTTCCGGCGGCATCAATGACCTTTTGGGTGATGGGGGCCGTGTGAGTCAGTATAATTTCCGTATCACCGACCAATTCGCAGACTTCGTTGTCATCA
>JBFMGN010000534.1:0-3280 GCA_040752435.1 Spirochaetota bacterium | reverse complement strand
AGGTGAAAAATCCAGGTTTATCGATAATTTCATCAATCGGATCGCCTCCCGTTACGGTGAAGAACCTGAGATTTATAAATATTACCCTTTTGATACGGAAATTATTTCGGTTATATCCCTTTTAAGAAACAGATCCCTTTTTTCAAAGTATAAAATCATAATTCTGAACTTTATTGAGGAAATTAAAAATAAGGATGATATTACCCTGCTGGCGGAGTATATTAAACACCCCGGCCACCAGACGACCCTTTTCCTCTTAAGCGACGGGACAACCGCGGATAAACGGATCGAAAAACTAATTTCCGCCGAAAACAGAAAAATCTTTTGGGAGCTTTTTGATAACCAGAAGCTGAGCTGGCTTATCGGCTATTTTAATAAAGAAGGAATTACCCTGGAGCAGGAGGCCGCCAATCTCTTTTTGGAAATAGTGCAAAATGATACTCAAGATATGAAAAGAGAGTGTGAAAAGCTTTCCGTATTCTTTGGACCCCGCTCCGTCATTACCGAGGAATCCATCGAAACCTATATTTACCATAGCAGGGAAGAAAATGTATTCACCCTCTTTGATCGTCTGGCTGGCTTGAATCTGGATGCTGCGCTGCAAATTTTGCAAAAAATCATGCTTTCAGGCGATTCAAATCCTACCCAGATTTTAGGCGGTCTGCTCTGGCAGTTTAAAAAACTTCTGGCCCTTAAAAATCTTCTGGAAGCCAACTATAATCCACAGGAAGCCTGCCTTAAACTCGATATTAAAAGTAAAAGAAATCAGAAAATCTATTTACTGGGTAAGGATAATTATTCCATCCCGGACCTGCAGGGAATCATAGTTTTGATTTCGCACTACGACACTCTCCTGCGTTCCGTACGGAGTGACATGCATAGCCTTCTTCTCACGCTTTTTATATACTACTGTATACGTAAAAGACGGCCGGCGGTTGATATTTTTTCGGAATACTGAAACCAATTAATCCCTGCCATTGAAGAGAAAGTTGATTGGAGTTTAAGCAATGGAAGACAAAAGCACGGTCGAAAAACCTCCCGTGTGGAAAGATACGTATAACCTTCGATCCTACGAGATCGATATAAAGCACAGAGTCTTTTTAACAACATTGTGCAATTATTTACAGGAAAGCGCCTGGAACCATGCCCGCGTTCTCGAATTAGGGTTTGAACAGTTAAAAGACAACCGGCAGATATGGGTGTTGTCGCGTTTGCTGATTGAACTCGACGCCATACCCCTTTGGGGTGATACTATTTTCATTGAAACCTGGGCTAAAGGAACCGAGCGGCTGTTCGCACTGCGGGATTTTAATATTTTTACCGCACAAGGTGATGTTGTAGGCGGGGCCGCAAGCGCCTGGCTTATTATCGATGAAAAGACAAAGCGGCCCTCTAAGCTGGATTTCTTCTCAAGCACCGTACCGGTTATCCCGGGGCGGCACGCGACCGAATCAAAACCGGAAAAATTACCTGAATTAGCGGCCCAGAAAAAAAAGTATGATTTCAAAGTGAGATACAGTGATCTGGATGTAAATAGTCATGTAAACAATGTTAAATACATCGAGTGGATTCTGGATAGTTTTGAAATTGACTGTTTACAAGAGCGAACATTAAAAAAATTTGAAATTAATTATATGGCGGAATCCATCTACGGTGATAATATAGCCGTTAACTCCGAGAAGGTTTCCGATGATCCTTTTTTATATCTCATTAATATTGTAAGAAAACAGGACAATAAGGAGTTATGCCGGGCCAGGGTTGAGCTTGCGTAGAGAAGCCTGAACCCGGGCTGCTTTCTCAGTGCTTATCTTTAAGGTTTTGGCAATTTCCTCTATGGGCTGGGCAAGGATACCTTCTATTGAAGAGAATGCGGTCAGGAGTCTCTTGCTCCGTTTTTCTCCGATGCCGGGTATACTTTCAAGCGCGGAGAGGGAAACCGTCTTTCCCCGGAGTCTCTGATTGAAGGAGGTGGCAAACCTGTGGGCTTCGTCCCGTACGTGCTGCAGGATTCTTAACGGGGAAGAACCTGCCGGCAGCCGGATTATTTCCCCTGTTACGGGTACTATCTCTTCGTTCTGCTTTGCCAGACCGAATAAGGGTATATCTGAAAGGCCTAAAGTTTCGAGGATCGAGCAGGCCGAGCTTACCTGTCCCCGCCCCCCGTCCACCAGTATCATGTCGGGTTTTTCAAGATTTTCGTTCAAGACTCTGGTATACCGTCGGGCTATGACTTCCCGGATTGCCTCGTAATCATCGATTGTCCCATGGAGACTTTTCATATGGAAATACCTGTAATTTTTCTTATCCGGGCTGCCGTTCAAAAAGGAGACCATTGAAGCAACAGGGTATTTCCCCTCCAATTCGGCAATATCAAACCCTTCTATCCGTTTCGGAAGAGTGGCAAGGTGTAAAATTTCTTTCAGTTCTTTTAACGCTTCCGTATGGCCCGCCCGTTCAAACCGTTTCTCGACATCCTGGACAGCGTTTTCCGCGGCCATTTTCAGTATTGAGGAGTGTCTGCCTTGAGGGGGGAAATAAATGTTCACCTCTGTTTTTAATTCTTTCCTGAAAAAGGTTCGCAAGGCGTCGGTGTCGAAGGAGTTTTGCAGATATACTTCGATAGGGGGTTTCTTACCGCTGTAATACTGAAGTATAAAATGAATCAAGGCATCCTCTTCCGAACCGTAGACCTCCGTCCGAAACAGGTCCCTGCCTGTTAAACGGCCTTCCCGCATCTGGAAAACAATGAAAGTGCAAAATCTATCCCGGACAGCGTAGGCGATATAATCCCGGACCTCCGGATTAAAATCAACAACCTGCTGCTCTTTCTCGATTTCTCGCACGGCGTGGATAGAGTCCCGTAAGCCGGCTGCCTTTTCAAAATCCAGTTTTTCTACGGCACTGTTCATTTTTTCCGTAAGGTATTGAATAACTAGAGCCGTTTCACCTGACAAGAGCTGTCGCACCCGATTTACATGTTTCAGATACTCTTCCCGGGAAATTCGACCGCAGCACGGCGCGCGGCAACGCTCAATATGGCAGTAAAGGCAGGGATTTTTTCTTTTTTTGAGGATTCCCTTGCACTTACGTAAAGGAAAGAGTTGTTCTATCAACTCCAGGTAGCGGTCGATCATCTGGACATCGGGGAAAGGGCCGTAGTATTCAGAGCCGTCCTGGATCATGCGCCTGGTTCTGAAAATGCGTGGATAGTCTTCCGCGGTTATTCTGATTACAGGGTAGGTTTTTCCGTCCTTTAGATTGATGTTATAGTGAGGTTTAC
>JBFMGN010000533.1:0-3292 GCA_040752435.1 Spirochaetota bacterium | reverse complement strand
ACAGTAGAGTAGAGGCAGGATGAGCCGATTGTTTCTTCCACTTTAGGGGATTACTTCAATCTATTCAAAGGCATGTCCTGCACTCCCTCAACAAACCGCACGTGCGGATTTCCCGCATACGGCTTTCCCACACACTCTCATCGCAGGCATTCACAGGATACCTCCGGTTCCTGCTTGGCCTTTTGATACAGTTTGCGTCTCAGTAAAGAGAGTTTTCCAGGAACGGGTAACTGATGTTTAGACTCAAGCCCCCATGTCCCTGTTCCTTCCGTAGTCGGTTCTTTTCCCAAGCGGTTCTCCTTTCTTGACTTCCAACATATGTGTGTCAGAGTTTTCATTTGCCCTTCGCTCTGCAGGCATTACCCTGCTTCATCGCTACTATGGCCTCCTCCGACTCCCTGACTTGGCCAGCGTAAAGTTATTTATTCCTTCTTGCCGTTTAGGTTTTACTCCTTGCCAACAGGGTCTCCCAAGTTCCTTGCTGTTCTGTCAACACGCGCCATCCTCAGTCACCCCGGGAAGTCCTGCAGTTGCTCTTACCTATTTCTTCACTCCAGATTCTGGCTTCATCTTCTCCGACAGCCTGGCCACTTCCATTTGTGTAACGAGGCTGAATCAGGTTCACTTTCGTTACGGCTCGTGTCTTTGTCGTCCAGAACTTCACTTGTTCAATTACTCGATACAAGTGTCCAGTTGACTATTTGCCTAATAGGCACTTAGCAAAGCGGGTACCTTTCAGCCCGCAAGACCAGCAAAGCTTGCTTGGCGTACCAGAGGTCACAGATAAAGGAAAAAAGAAGAATTCCGCACAGAGAACACGGAGAACACGGAGGAGTTTTATCATAATTTTAAGCATCATAATTCAGGCTGGAGCAGCCTTACATGTTGCGTGCGCCCTAATTGTGCTCCTTAATCTCTGTGTGAAATTTCTTAGGGCGGTAAAGATGGGTAGCCCCCTGCGGAGACGAGAAGCTAGGGCGATAAAGGCGGGTAATAAATGGGTTTACTGAATTTTTACCTGAATGGGAACCAGCCTATAAATAAATAGAGGTCCCATAAATTCGTTGACCACTCCCTTAAGCTCCTGATACTCTATTTATAATTCGACTCTAAAACTGTATAAATAATACGGGCAGAGTTATCGTTTAAGAATTTTAAGGAGCTTAAGGTATGTTGAAAACCGGTATTGTCAAGGATCCGGCTTATCTTGGACATAAAACAGGCCCCCTCCATCCGGAAACTCATAAACGCCTTGAAGTTATCTACCGAATGCTGTCGGATTCCGATGTGCAATCTATTTTTTGTGAAATTGATTCCAGAGAGGCGAAAGAAAGAGAACTGCTTTATATACACAGCGGCGAATATATCAGGCAGGTTGCGGATACGGCCGGCCGGATGTATAGTTTCCTCGATGCCGATACACCGACTTCCCCGGGTTCGTATAGGGCAGCTCTGCGCGCGGCCGGGGGGCTTTGCAATGCCGTTATGGCAGTTGTAAAAGGCGAGCTTGACAATGCGTTTGCATTGGTGCGGCCGCCGGGTCATCATGCCGAACAGAACAGCGGCCGGGGCTTTTGTATTTTCAACAATATCGCCATCGCCGCAGAATATGCCCGGAAAGAACTCGGTACAAGGAAAATACTTATTGTCGACTGGGACCTGCATCACGGCAACGGGACACAGCATGCTTTTGAAACCAACTCGGATATCCTTTTTTTCAGTACCCACCGGTATCCTTTTTACCCAGGAACAGGGGGATTTGATGAAAACGGTGCCGGTAAGGGTGAAGGCTATACAATTAACATCCCCTTAAGCCCGGGCTTCGGAGATGCAGAATATTCCATAATATACGCACAAATTCTTAAACCCATTGCCTTTCAATTTAAACCCGAACTTGTACTTGTATCCGCGGGCTTCGACATCTATAGGGATGACCCTTTAGGCGGAATGAAGGTCACTCCCAATGGTTTTATTTCATTAACAAAGATCCTTATGGATATCGCCGCCGCTTTTTGCGGCGGCAAAATTGTTTTAACCCTGGAAGGCGGCTATGATCTTGAAGGCTTACAACAGTCCGTCAAAGCAGTAATAAAAACTCTAGCCGGGGTATTCCCTGCAGGCGGAAATGATTTTATGCCCTCTTTTGACAGCCCTGATGTGAATCGGGTGCTGCTGGAGCCGGTATTGCGAAACGCACGCAAAGTTTACGGCCGTTACTGGCAACTCTGAAACAGCGATTTAAAGGCATGCCGTATGAGTGAATGTTATGACGTCATTATCATCGGAGCCGGGCCGGCTGGATCTATCGCTGCCTATGAAGCCGCGTCCCGGGGCCTGGGCTCTGTTCTTCTGGTGGAAAAAGAAAAAGCTTCCAGGTGTAAACCCTGCGCCGGCGGGCTTTCTCCAAAAACAGAAAATATACTTAAAGACTACCATTTCTGGAAAGAGATTGAAGGCAGCGCTTACCCGATTCATAATGCCAGAATTGAAATACCCGATGGAAAGAGAAGATCTAAGTCATTTGTCCTCTCCAACGTGCGTTCGGCGTACGTGGTGAACCGTGCCCGGTTCGATGAAATTCTTGTGAATGCAGCCGTAGGAGCCGGTGCACAGCTTAAAGAAAATACAAAGGTAGAAGAATTACTGTTTAACAAAAGCAGGGCAATAGGCATCCGTACTGCCGGAGGGGAGGCAGCTTTCGGTAAGTTTATAATTGTTGCTGCCGGCGCGCTTAACAGATTTCACCGGGATTTCAGGAAAAAACTATATTTTACCGCCTGTATCGGGTGGTTTAAGAATGTTCAATTTACCCCCAATACCCTTGAGATAATATTTGAGAAAGAACTTAAACCTCAGTACGGATGGCTTTTCCCGGAAAGCCCTGACTGCGTAAACATCGGTTTGTGTATTGAACTAAAACGTCTTAAAGGCAAAAAACTTACCGATATATTTGCGGCTTTTCTCTCACGACAATTCGGTTCCCGCCTCAGTAATGCGTGCCAGGCAGGCCGACTGCTCTATCACCCGATCATTTCATGTACAAGGATCGCACATTATGCAATTCCCGGCACGCTTCTGGCCGGCGAGGCTGACCGGCTGGTAAACTGTTTCACCGGGGAAGGAATAGCGTATGCTCTGGAGAGTGGAATTCTTGCAGTCCGAACAATTGAAGAAGGCATAAAGAAGGACCTTGGGGATCAGGCATTATCAAACTTATACTTACAACGATTACGGCATAAACTTGAAGCAAGTCTCGTGAAAGGCGGCTTGTTTAAAACGATGGGTAATATAA
>JBFMGN010000532.1:0-3302 GCA_040752435.1 Spirochaetota bacterium | reverse complement strand
CCTATAATTAACATTTGAACAACCCGGCCGCTGAAAATGAGCGGTATCATAAATTAATTAAGAGTTAAAATAAAGTTAATTATTGAAAATGTCACTATGCCCGGCTTCATTATTGGGAAAATTATTTGGAAAATTACCCGCAGTATTCCTGCACCATCGATAGATGCCGCCTCTTCCAGGGTCATTGGGATTTGCTTGTAATAGGTAATGAAAGAAAAAACAGTAAACGGTGCAAATGCACTGGTATAAAGTAGGATGAGTCCCGGAAAAGTATCATTCAAATGCATCCTTCTAAAATACTGAAATAAGGGGATAATAGTACTGGTAACCGGCAGCAAATATGAAACAAAGATAAATCCCAGAAGAAGCTTTAAAACAGCGGACTTTATGCGTGCAAACGCGTACGCCGCTGTCAAACATACTGTTATCGTAAACCCGATGACAAACACCGCAATGATACCAGTATGCAGGACATATTTGCCTACATCAAGAAGATCAAAGAGCGCTTTGTAGTTCTCAAAGGTAAAAGCCCTGGGAAGATAATGAATAGGTGAAGTAAATAGTTTGTTCAAAGGCGTTACCGAGGAAAGAAAGATCCAATAGAGGGGTAACAAAATAATAAAAGAAATAACCGCGGTATAA
This sequence comes from Spirochaetota bacterium, assembly GCA_040752435.1. Lineage (GTDB taxonomy): Bacteria > Spirochaetota > Spirochaetia > SPDA01 > JBFMGN01 > JBFMGN01. The sequence continues at coordinate 2,660 of JBFMGN010000532.1, read as the reverse complement.
AACCACAACAGGCTATTTTCCAACCGTTTTTTTATCTTGTGCTTCATGTACTATTACGCTGTCATGACATAATTCTTTTTTGCATTCTGAAGGCAATAGCCGCAAAAATAGCTATCATAAAAAACATCACTACGGCGATTGCCGAAGCATACCCATAGTTCATCGTGCTGAACGCTTCCTGGTACACTCTGTAACTTAATAATGAGGTTGAGACGCCTGGACCTCCTTTTGTCATGGCATAAACTAAATCAAAACTCGAAATATTCCAAAGCGTCATAAAGATAGAGATAACTCCAATGACGCCCACGATAGCAGGCAGAATTATTTTCCAGAATATTATCCAGGCAGAAGCTCCATCGATTCGCACAGACTCATATACTTCGGCCTCAATATGCTGAAGCCCGGCCAGCACAATTATTGCAACAAAAGGAGTGCCTTTCCATACATTCGTTAAAATAACGGCCGCCCTGGCACCGAAAGGAAAAACCATCCAAAGCGGTCTAATGTGAAATACCCTGAAAAGGATATCATTTACCAGCCCATACTCTTCCTGGAAGGCCCATGAGGCGGCGATACCGGCAACGACCATCGGTATGGCCCATGGTATTAAAGCGATACTTCGGATAAATCTTTGTCCTCTGTATTCAACATTCAACATTAAAGCGAATAGGATCCCCATGATCACCTGCAACACAACCGAACCGATTGTAAAAATAAACGTAAACTCAAGTGAACCTATAACATTGGTATCACGGAACAGATTGACAAAGTTACCGAAAGCGAAAAAAACCTTGGTGCCTTTGATAAGATTGTAATTCAGAAAACTATATTGAAACGTAATAATCATCGGATAGAGGGAGGTGAAAAACCGAAGCAGAACGATCGGAAGTACAAGTAATAATCCAATTATTAACGTTTTCGTCTTATTGATTGCAAACACGTAAAAGGCCTCTTTTTTGCTTTCGAAGAGATTCGGACTACCCGAATCTCTTCGACTGACAACTACTTTTTATAAAGCGATGATGTAAATTTATTCCCCCGCTCCATAAGCTGATCAAGAGTTATCGTGTTGGTTAAATAATCTTGAATAAAGGCTTCCTGATTTTCCATTAACGCATTGAAGTTTTCATCAAGTTCTCTGGGAGTAAGACTGTCGGCGGCAGCGTATTCACCCGCGATTTTCAAGATGGGATTTATTTTTGCCGTTTGAAGATCTGTCAGAACATCAATTCTCGCAACCGAGTTGTTATTAGGCTTGAGTAACAATTGTTGGCCTTCTTTTGAAGCTGCGAACTTGATTAATTCCATGGCTTCTTTCTGGTTATGTCCCGCCTTATTTATTGAATAGAACCAACTCCCATTCAGGGTTTTATTGGTCTTGAATGTAGGAACGGGGATAATGGTAAACTCTTCGCCGAACTTATCTCCCATAAAACCCACTATATACGGCCATTGGAAAATCATAGCGAATTTTCCGTCAAGCATTTTCTGATTCATTGTGTCATACGTTTCCGCGACGGCCGACTCCGAAACTATCCCGTAAGTGTGAATTGCATCGTGCATAAACTTAAGTGCTTCCCGCGTTCCGGGCAGTGACCAGTCTTTATAGCTGCCGTTATAAGCCATCATCCATCTGACATATTCATTAAAGAGAAAACCACCCCTTCCGGCACACATTCCGTACCCGTATATTCCTTCTTTCGGTTTGGTAAGAGCTTTCGCCGCAGATATAAATTCTTCCGCCGTTTTCGGGAATTTTAACCCCGCTTTTTCAAACATTTTTTTATTCACAAAGAGAAAAAACGGCGCTGAATCCAACGGCACTCCCCAAATATGGTTGTTCCATGCAGCACTGATTTCCATGATTGCTTTTGGGAACTGCTTCAAAACTTCAGGCGGCATTGCCTCATCGACTGGTGATAAGAATCCCGCTCGGCTGAATGATACGATCGTATCTTCACCGAGGTGAAGAACGTCCTGCGTATCGTCACCCGAAGAAACCATCGCCGTAGTTTTTGTAACCCACGCGCCATAATCGGAAGCCGGTGCATCTGTTCCGATGATTTTTATGCCTGTATTATTCGTGAAAACCTTTGAAAACTCTTCCCAGGCGGGATTCGCAGCATGCCTTGAATAGACATTCACAACCCGCTCATCCGTTTTGGCTTGCTCCTTCTGCCCGCCGGCAAAAATAAAGCGGCTGATCAAGATTAATGCAACTGCTGCAATAAAGATTTTTGTTTTCCTTGCCATACGTTTCTCCTTTTTCTGGAATTTGAATAATATTGTATGACGTATTTTTCCAGTGCATAAGGACAGTAAACTAGTAAAAAGTGCACTTTTTTAAGGCCATATTGATGAAAGTCTAGAACGGACTCCTATCTAGCCTTCATCCGCCGAGGTGGTATTCTCTATCGATGCGTTAACCGATAGACGGGTGTTACCTTTATACTCTTTGGTCGGCAACTGATTTCCGCTTAAGAGTCTTTCTTGTGCAGCCGCAATCGCTTCGCGGTATTGCGGCAGCCACTTTTTCTCTGCCACAAGCATCTCGTCGACGAGCTGCCATATTTCCGGCGGATTTAAGACCGCGCCCACTAAAGGGTCCATTAACATCGCCTGCCTCAACAATGTATCATCTCCGTGCACAGCCGCTTCGA
>JBFMGN010000531.1:0-3304 GCA_040752435.1 Spirochaetota bacterium | reverse complement strand
GTTTCCCATTAAAAGCTGCACCGTTCCTCCCCCGGTTTCGCGGAAAGTCGATTCAGTCTACGCTCCGCAATTACCATTAATATGGGGCATAAGGGCTTTGTAGAGGTTGTATATAATGCCGAACCGTTTGAATTTGATGAAAACCCTTTCCTCGAAGAGGAACGGCATCTGATTGAGGGGGTCAGTAAGCAAATTTCCCTGATTATCGAAGGTAGAAAGGCGGAGGAGGACCGGCACAAGCTCCAGGGCCAGCTTCGGCATGCAGACAGGCTGGCAACTATCGGAGAGCTGGCTGCGGGTGTGGCACATGAATTAAACGAGCCTCTTGGAAATATTTTAGGATTCGCACAACTGGCAAAAAAAACCAGCGGGCTGCCAGTCCAGACCGTACACGATCTGGAAAAAATCGTACAGGCATCTCTGCATGCACGCGAAATTGTCAAAAAACTTCTCATTTTTTCGCGGCAAATCCCCGCTGTAAAAAGCAGGGTTAATTTAAATCAGATTGCCAGGGAGGGACTCTATTTTCTGGAATCCCGGTGCGTAAAAGAGGGTATAGAGCTTGTTCGAAAACTTAGCCCGGACCTGCCGGATATCACGGCAGATCCCGCCCAGTTACACCAGGTCCTGGTAAATTTGGTGGTTAATTCGATCCAGGCCATGCCTGGAGGCGGGCGGCTTACAGTGCAGACCAGGGTGATGACGGATTATGCCGCCTTGATCGTGGAAGATACAGGTGTGGGTATGAGAGACGAAGTAAAAAGTCAAATTTTCATTCCCTTTTTTACAACCAAGGAAATAGGGCAGGGGACAGGCCTTGGACTGCCGGTTGTACATGGGATCGTGAGCTCCCATGGCGGTACAATAGATGTGGAGAGCAAAGAGGGGGAGGGGACCAGGTTTATGGTCCTATTTCCTCTGGATAAAAATACGGCGCATATACCAGGCCCGGATCAGAAAAGTCCATGAAAAAAGATCGTTCTTCAGAAATGGCACGCATACTTGTTGTTGATGATGCCCCGGATACGGTTGAGGTATTGCAGAGAAACTTATCGGAAAAAGGCTATAGGGTTTTGACTGCCCCGGGAGCTGAAGCGGCGGCCCGGATTCTTGAATCAACTGAAGTGGACCTGGTGATTACGGATTTAAAAATGCCCGGAATCAGCGGCCTCGATCTTGTACGGTATGTCCGGGAGAATTACAAAGAGATCGAAATAATTATGATTACGGGCTATCCGACTCTTAAAGGAGCTGTTGAGGCGGTAAAAAGAGGAGTGGAAGAGTATCTGGCAAAGCCTTTCACGGAAGAGGAGCTTTTTACGGCGGTACAACGGGCATTGGAAAAACTTTCTATCCGCAAGTCGGCCAACAACAAATCGGTGGATGAGAAACCGCGTTTCCCGGGGCTCATAGGGGAGTCCGACCCGATGCAGGCTGTTTTTCAGTCTATTGTTAAAGCGGCATCGACTTCCGCCACTCTGCTTATCACGGGAGAAAGTGGCACCGGTAAAGATGCATTCACGTTGTGACCGGTAAGCCCCTTGAGGCCGGCGGCAGCCTGGGGCGGGATAAAGCGACCGGGCAGGGGATAGTCTTTACAATTGAAAAGTGGGCGGAGGAACACGGATTACCCCTTCGGAATTTAACCTGCATTGTTCAGGGTTTCGGTAACGTTGGTTCCTGGACGGCCCGGCTCCTTAACCCCGCCGGGGTAAAACTTATTGCGGTGGAAGATGTTACCGGGGCGATTTTCAACCCTAAGGGTATCGATCCCGATAAGTTATTTGCCCATGTTCGGCGGTTTGGGGGTGTATCAGGTTTTGAGAATGCTTCACCGGTTGACCATCTGACGTTTATGAATACCGATGCGGATATCTTTATACCGGCTGCCCTGGAAAGCCAAATTACGAAAGAAACTGCACCCCATCTTAATGTCAGGTTGGTGGCTGAAGGAGCAAACGGTCCCACAGATCCCGAAGGTGATGACATTTTACTGGAAAGGGGCATAGATGTGATTCCAGACATCCTCTGCAACGCCGGGGGAGTTATAGTCAGTTATTTCGAGTGGCTTCAGAATAAACGAAGCGAGTTTTGGGAGCTTAATGAGGTCGACATGAAATTGAAAAATAAAATGTTGCATGCTTATGAAACAATTGAACAGAAAGCGAGAGAATACGAGACCGACTGGCGTTCTGCGGCTTATATTGTTGCTCTATCCAGGCTGGAGAAAGTCTATAAAGAAAGGGGCATATTCCCTTGATAATTGAAAACAGACTCCCTCCATCAGAAAATTATTTTATACATACCATTACAGAGAAAATAGAAGAATCCACCGAAGGCTAAATCTCCGTGTACCGAGGCTTCGTAGGATCATTATAAAATTTTAAGTCAAGTGGTAGTGTCCAGAGTTATGTGTCACAAAAAATTGATGAAAAAAGGTCGCACTTTTGCGGGTGCTATGCCCCGATAGATACCTGTGTAACACTGCGGCATCAAACTCCGGTTGGCTCCGTTTGTATTTCGAGAGGATCACTCAGCGATTGAAGTCTCCCTTCCGCGGGGGACCCGAATGTGGTTGATCCAGCCCCAACTGGTCAGCAGGTTCCGTTCATAATATCCATTCCGTCGATCTTAAGGCTTCCTCTCGGATTCTCGCTTTTTCTCTAATCGTTCAATCAGCGCTGTCTCCATTGTCTGTTCAAGCAGCACCTTGATCGCATTCTTTGCCACGACCTGGCAATCCTCCCCACTGACAAAATACTTGTACATCTTGATATGGTGGATTACTGCTACAGGTTAAGCGCGAAACGCACTGCAAGAGACACTTCCGCCATCCTCTGCGATGATAGAGTGGTGATAAGAGCTCCGACTTTCTGTTTAGAGACAGTCTGTATATGGTCGCAATTAATTGCACATGCCCGCGGCATACCGTCCCTTTCTGTGAGTGGTACTTCACTTGGGATGTCACGCACTGTGCTTGTAACAGGCGCCACTGTGACTTCACCGAGGTACTCAAGAACTGCATCACGTGTTAAAATGATAACGGGTCGTCGCTTATCGGGTTGTACGAATCGATACCACCGAACCTCGCCGCGTCTCACCGGTCACCCCAAACCTGCTCGTTCTCCCATACACTGAACTCGTTGCCCCGTACGGGGTAACGTTTATATCCTTGACGATGTCGCTCCTCCTGAGCGATAGTTTGCATGTGAGCAAGGGCATCGCGCAGAGCGCGGCGAGTAAACGCGGAACGAGTGGTATGAAGTTTCTTTGCGGCAATATCCACTGCTTTGACCAACTCTTC
>JBFMGN010000530.1:0-3307 GCA_040752435.1 Spirochaetota bacterium | reverse complement strand
CAGATAGCGTACATCATCATTAAAAATAACTACATGATCGCTATCCCATCGCACGGAGCGGCTTACATGCAGCAGCAATTCATCGGAAAACAGGAGTATCGAAGATAGCTTGTCGGCGATTGACTCTGTGGGATGAAAATGCCCCAAATCCAGGCATACCATTTTACCCCTGGTTAAGACGTATCCTAAATAGAACTCGTGGGATCCAACAACGAAAGATTCGCTGCCGATCCCAAAAAGTTTTGACTCCAGCGCGTCCTTCATAAAATCAGGGTCATATTTTGTTTCAAAGACCGAATCGAGAGATTGCTTCAAGACTTCACGATACCCGCGCCTGTCCACAGTAATATCTTTACTGCCGTCAGGGATCCAAATATTATGGATGCAGGGGCTTTTCAGCTTCTCTCCGATATAAGCGCTTATTTCTCTGCACCTCTTTACATGGCGAATCCAAAACTCCCTTACCGATCTGTCCTTACTGCTTAATGTAAATCCGGCCTCCGCTTTCGGATGGGAGAAACAGGTACAGTTAAAATCAATTGCAATACCTTTATGCCTGGCCCATTCAATCCAGCCATTGAAATGTTCCGGTCCGATTTCATCTCGTTCAATTGCATGCTTCCCGAAATCACCATATATGGCGTGAAGAGAAAGCCTGTGATTTCCGGGAATACAAGAAAACATCTTTTCAAGATCCATCTCCAGCTCATGGATCGTCCTGGCCTTTCCCGGATAATTCCCTGTTACCTGAATCCCGCCGCCGGAAAGCCCGGCTGCCGGTTTTTCAAAACCACCTACATCATCACCCTGCCAGCAATGAATGGACAGGGAAATAGTGTTAAGCCGTGCCAACGCCTGTTCTACATTTATGCCAAAGTCCCCGTAGGTCTCTTTAGCTGTTTCATACGCCTTTGCAATACTCTCTTTTTTCATCTTTAACCCCTTGCTACAAGTTGTTATACCGTTTTCAAGACAAAATGAAAAGGTGAAAAAAAAGGGAACTACTGATCTGTAAACCTTAACGTACAAGAAGGTTTCTGATACACTCATCCCTTGGATGAAGATCGATTTGTTACGAAAACGGGCCCAAATTATCAACAGCCTGCGTGAATTTTTCAATGGAAAGGGCTATCTCGAAGTTGAAACCCCTATTCTCTCGCCAAATCTTATTCCTGAAGCCCATTTAGAGGTATTTAGAACAGAGTTTATCGATCTCAATAATAAATCGCAGGAACTATACTTGATTCCCTCGCCGGAAATCTGGATGAAAAAGCTTCTCGGAGGCGGTACGGGGAATATTTTCCAGATTACAAAAAGTTTCAGAAACTGCGAAGCAATCGGAAGATTTCACAATCCTGAGTTTACCATGCTGGAATGGTACACCGTAGAGGCAGACTATATTAAATCCATAGAAATTACAGAAGAACTTTTCTCGCATCTTAGCTCCCATCTTTCATCAAACCCACTTGCACCTCCCTTTCTAAGGATATCAATGGAAGAAGCGTTTGGAGAAAACACCGGTTTGGAACTCGCCCGGTTACAGGAAACGGGGGAAATAAACGAAGCTGCGCATGCAATGGGTATAGGGGTGACGGCGCAGGATACATGGGAATCGATTTTTAACAAGATATTCCTTACCTTTGTTGAGCCGGAACTGCCTGCCGACCGGCCCCTCATCCTCTATAATTACCCGGCTCAAATAAGATGCCTTGCAAAGACGATTCCCGGTTCCCCATGGTGCGAAAGGTGGGAGCTCTATGCGGCTGGTATCGAACTGGCCAACTGTTTTACCGAAGAAACCGATAAGAAACGAATACTTGATTTTTTCCAGGAGGAGTCGGGAAAAAAAGACCAGGCTATCATCCATCATCGGGCTGATGTGGATTTTCTGGAAATTTACTCCTCCAATTTTCCCGCCTGTTCGGGGGTTGCCTTGGGAATTGACCGGTTAATGATGATTGTCTTCAAGGCGGATACAATAGAGGAGGTAATCCCTTTTCCATTTTCAAGAATGTATTCTAAGGGGGGATGATTTTCTTTTTTTTTTCTGCTATAGTTAGAGAAATTTATTACAAGATAAAAAGGACAATTATGATAAAAGCAGGATCAATAGATAAAGGCATGTTCTTACTAATCAAGGACGAACCATACGTAGTTACAGAGCGAGAATTTGTGAATCCGGGTAAGGGTTCGGCCTTCGTCAGATTAAAATTGAAAAATTTGAGAACAGGCCTCGTGTTGAAACAGGTTATGAAGTCTCCTGAGACGGTTGAAGAGATTCACGTAGAGGATCGGGACTGCCAGTATCTCTACGCTGACATAGAGAATTACTACTTTATGGATAATGAAACATACGAACAGTTCAATATACCGCGCAAAGGTTTTGAAGATCGAATCCTCTTTATGAAGGAGGGGGAAACCTTCAAAATTGTAATGTGGGAAAATAAGCCGCTGGATATTAAAATCCCCTATAAAATAGTATTTACCGTCGTTGAAGCGGAAGATGGAGTTAAAGGTGATACAGTAACCGGGGCTACCAAAACTGTGAAGATCGAAACCGGGCTTGAGGTAAAAGTACCACTGTTCATAAAACAGGGTGAAAGAATCCTGGTTAATACTGAAACCAGAGAATACGTTGAACGGGTAAATACCTAGAACTTTTTTTTATTAATAAATAATTTTAGAATATTTTAGATTGCAAATCTGACAAAATGTATTATAATTTGGGTAGTACCAAAAAATAAAAGGTACAAGGAATTTACATGAGAGTAACCACAAAGGGGCGATATGCTCTACGAGCAATGTTGAAGTTAGCTGCCTCAAACGATAACCGGCCGATATCAATCCGGGCGCTAGTTGAAGGAGAGGATATTTCGCCTGAATTTCTTGAACAGATCTTTTTCAAATTGAAAAAGGCCAGGGTCGTCAACTCGACGAGAGGACCGGGAGGCGGATTCCAGTTGAACAAGAGCGCAGCGGAAATAACAGTTAATGAAATTCTGGATGCGGCGGGTGAGGGAATAGGTTTATCTCCCTGTACTTCCGAAACTAACGATTCGGTCCTCTGCTCAAAATATGATAATTGCTATGTGAGGATGTTCTGGGAAAATGCAACGAATCATATGCGTGAGTATTTTTCCGGGATAACCCTCAAATCCATCCTCGACAAGTATTATCGTACCTCAATACGGAAGGAATAATCTCTTTTCGTATTACAAAATTTATATTAACTACTCACTTTTCTTAAAATGGAGATCCCGTTGCGGGAAAGGGATTTCAATCGAATTATTCTTAAAAATTCTCCATA
>JBFMGN010000053.1:0-10467 GCA_040752435.1 Spirochaetota bacterium | reverse complement strand
AGTAATGAAACTTGATGTCATGTGCCCGCCGGAGTTTGTGGGAGATGTGATAAGTCATCTTACTTCCCTGGGTGGAATTATCTTAAGCCTGGAGTCTAGACCCTCTGTAGAGCATATCCGTTCAGAGACGCCTTTGGCGAAAATGTTTGGGTATTCCACCGCCTTGCGGAGTATGACCCAGGGAAGGGGTACTTTTGCCATGGAGTTTTCCCATTTCGCAAAGAAAGAGGGTGGAATTTGACGCTTACAGTCCAATAGAAGCCCTTATTGACATTGGGTTTTACAAATGATTATAGTAAAAAACCTCACATAACAGGAGAAATTATGAGCTTCACCATTGATTCTATTCGCAACATCGCGATTGCAGGCCACGGGGAGACAGGCAAGACCTCCTTAGTGGAGCATATTCTCTTCAATGGAGGAGTAATTTCAAAAGCAGAACCAGTGGAGACAGGCAGAACTGTAAGTGATTTTACCCAGGAAGAAATCGAAAGGAAAATTTCAATTCATACCACCCTGACACATGTAAACTGGAAAGAGATGAAGATTAATATTCTCGATACTCCCGGCTCAGCCGATTTTGTGGGTGAGGTAGTGGCTGCTTTTCGCTGCGCGGAATCTGCTCTTGTTCTCGTTGGCGCACGCGCCGGAGTACAGATTGAAACGATTAAACTCTGGCGGCAACTGAATACCCGGGAAAGGCCGAGGATGGTATTCATCAACATGATGGAACGGGAACGGGCGGATTTCCATCAGACCCTTGAAGATTTACGGGAAAAATTCGAAGGACAGGGATGTACGAGTGCCGGGCGAGACAAGGATGTCGGAAGCCCGGCCAAGGTTACGTTTGTACCTATGGTCATTCCCATCGGAAACGGGACCGAGTTTAAAGGTGTCGTTGACCTTATAGATAACAAGGCGTATATGGTTCCAGGCGAGGGAAAAAGAGAATCCCCCCTAGATATCCCGGCGGAAATGCAGTCAATGGCAGAGGAATACCGTACCGCGTTAATCGAGTCGGCCGCGGAAGGCAACGACCAGTTACTTGAAAAATATTTTGAAGAAGGAACCCTGTCGGTGGATGAGATAATCCAAGGACTGAAAGAAGGAATAGCGGGAAATAAATTCGTTCCGGTTTTATGCGGTTCGGCTATTCTTAATTCCGGTATTATTTCGCTTTTAAACTTTATTTCCATTGCCGCGCCTTCACCTGCCGGTTGTAAAGAAAATGCAAAGAATGCAAAGGGTGAAGAATTAAAAACCGCCATTAACCCGGAAAGCGTTTTTTCCGGATTTGTCTTTAAGACAAGCATCGACCAGTTTTCAGGCCGGTTGTCTTATGTTAAGGTAATAACGGGGAAACTAACCTCGGATATGGAAATATATAATCCCCGGGAAGGTAAAAGGGAGAAAGTTTCAAAATTATATTCCTGCCAGGGTAAAAAGCTCGAGGATATTTCACAGATAATGGCCGGGGATATCGGTATCCTTGCAAAATTGAACAGTGTCGCCACTAACGATACCCTCTGCACCCAGGATAATGATATTCGCTATATCCCGTTACGGCTGCCGAACCCCGTCCACTCTGTAGCGGTCAGGGCTGTCAACAAGAAAGACGAGGATAAACTGAACGCTTTTCTCCAAAGAGCGGCGGAAGAAGATCTGACATTCCAGATTAATTACAACAGCGAAACCAAAGAAAATGTTATTTCCGGAATGGGCGAGCTTCATATCAATATGATTCTTGATAAAATCCGTGATAATCAGAAAATCGATATAGAAACCAAGATTCCGCGTGTGGCGTATCGGGAAACAATCACCACCTCCGCTAATGCGGAATACACCCATAAAAAACAATCCGGCGGCCACGGCCAGTACGGAAAAGTCGTTATAGAGATAAAACCGTTACCCAGAGGAGAACATTATAAATTTGAAAATGCGATCCGTGGAATGGCTGTTTCAAAAGGATATATTCCCGGGATAGAGAAAGGTCTCCATGACGCAATGGAAGCCGGCATCCTGGCGGGTTATCCGGTAGTGGATGTGGCCACGACCCTTTTAGACGGAAAGGAACATCCCGTCGATTCATCGGAAATGTCATTCAGGCTGGCAGCCAAAGGCGCTTTTAAGTCGGCCATGGAGAATGCCAAACCGGTACTGCTTGAACCCATCGTTAACTTGAAGGTCTTCGTTGACGACCAGTATCTCGGGGACGTTCTGTCGGATTTAAGTTCAAGACGCGGGCGCGTTCTCGGCCAGGAACCAATCGGCGGCGGCATCCAGGAAATCAGCGCCCAGGTTCCCATGGCGGAACTGCTGCGTTATTCCATAGATTTGCGCTCAAGAACATCCGGAACCGCCTCTTTCGAAATGGAGTTTGATCATTACAGTCCGATTACCGGAAAAATCGCGGATGCCGTGATCGAGGCTTCCAAAGCAGCCAAAGAGCATGCCACGTAAGCGAGTTACAATAATTACAAGGCATTAGTCAAGCTTTCTGTACAAATATCTCAAAGATCGAATGATTCTGGTTACGCCCTTTTTGTTCAAACCCAGTGACAGGCCTCCACTTCGATACCGGCGCGAAATCCCCGTAGGGATTTACCAGGTCCGAATTACTATCGAAGACAACTTTGATCCACCGGGCATAATCTTCCCAGTCCGTTGCAACGTAGATGTATCCACCCGGCAGCAGTTTCAATACAAGGAGCCGGGTAAAATCATCTTGAATAAGCCGGCGTTTATGGTGCCGTATCTTCGGCCAGGGGTCTGGAAAAAAAATGTGGAATCCGGAAAGGGAACTATCCTGGATCATACAGGTAAGAACATCGTATGCATCCGCTTCTATTATTCGTATATTATCCAGATTTTTCTTTTCGATCTCACTTAACAATTTGCCGACCCCTGGTTTATGTACCTCTACACAAACATAATTTTTATCAGGATTTTCCCCGGCAATTTTTGCAGTTGCAATACCCATCCCGAAGCCGATCTCCATAATGAGGCTGCCCTTTTTTTTAGGAAAAATTCCGGAAAAATCAATAACTCGCCTGGCAAAAGGAATACAGAAATCTGGTGCGAGTTTCGCATAGGCATTTTTCTGGAGCTTGCTCATCCTGCCTGAGCGTATTACGTAACTCCGTAAATGCCGGTTCCATTTTCCCATGGAGAAATACTAAGGTGAAATACGGCGATTAATCAATTGAGGTTCTTTCAAAATATTAGCCACGGAATCCGCGGAAAGACACGGAAAAAGGGTAATTTGAATAATTCTTTGCTTAATAAACAATTCTATTATTCCGTATATTTCCGTGTGCTTCCGCGGCTAATAAATTCTGGTTTTTTAAATTGCCTCAATTGTTTCTTAAAAAGGCGGGATGAAAATGACCGGTATCACCGTTCATAAAAGGGCGGACAGGCGGTCACGAATAAACTCGGATTTTTCTGATAATCCTATTAAATCGGTTTTCATAATAAGGACATGCGGCCGATGAGGATCTAACTGAACCTTACCCCCGCTGTTTTTAATAAGATTAAGAAGTTTATCGACGGATATAATTGAAACTTTCCCAAACTCAACCTCAAGAGTCCCTTTTCGCTCCTTGAGAGATGAGATAAAGAGTTTCCCGCAGAGTATCCTGATCTCTGCCAAAGAAAGGAGACTTAGAACCTCCACTGGCAGCGGGCCGAACCTGTCCTGCAGTTCACTAAAAACTCTGTCAAGTTCTTCCTCAGTGGTTATGGCAGCGATCTTTTTATATACTTCCATCTTTTCCGTCTGGTCGCTTATGTATGTATCCGGTATAAAGCCGCTGTATTCCAGTTCCAGGTATACTTCCGGCGGCTTTTCTTCCTTTTCCTCACTCAATTCAGCGATGGCTTCTTCCAGCAGGCGAATATACAAATCGAACCCGACCGCGAGTATATCGCCATGCTGTTCTCTGCCAAGGAGATTGCCGGCGCCCCGCACTTCAAGATCTTTCAAGGCGATCTTAAATCCCGAACCGAGGTCGGTAAAATCGGAGATTATCTTAAGCCGTTTCATGGCTAATTCGGAAAGCACCCTTTCCTCTGGATACAGGAGGTAGGCGGAGGCGGGAATATCGGAACGGCCGACCCTGCCCTTTAACTGGTAAAGCTGGGAAATACCATAGATATCCGCCCGGTCTATAATGATGGTATTAACGTTGGGAATATCGATTCCGTTTTCGATGATGGTAGTTGAAATAAGCACATGAAATCCGCCGTGAACAAACCTGTGCATAATATCCTCCAGCTCATAGGCACTCATTTTCCCATGCGCGCATTCGACTAAAACCTCAGGCACAAGTTTCTGGAGAAAAAGTTTTACGTTATCCAGGGTTTCGATTCGGTTGTGGAGATAGAATACCTGGCCGCCGCGTTGAACCTCCCGGCGGATTGCGTCCGCGACAATGGCTTCATCAAATTCCTGGATGAAAGTCTCTATAGGAAGCCTGTTTTGAGGCGGAGTCGTCAGTAATGACATATCCCGGATCTTTAGGAGGGACATATGGAGAGTACGAGGAATCGGAGTCGCGGAGAGGGCCAGGCAATCAACCGATGTCTTCAATTCTTTTAAACGTTCTTTGTCCTTGACGCCGAAACGCTGCTCTTCATCTATAATAATAAGTCCCAGGTTCTTAAAATGTATATCCTTCTGAAGAATACGGTGGGTGCCGATTATCAGGTCAACGTCACCGGCCGCCAGCCCATGTCCCAGTTTCTTCTGTTCACCCCTCGACACAAAACGCGAAAGCATTCCCATACGTACAGGAAAGCGTTCAAAGCGTTCCTTAAAATTTTCATAATGCTGTTCAGCCAGTATCGTAGTTGGTGCCAGGAATACCGCCTGTTTACCGCTTACTACGGCTTTGAAAGCCGCGCGCATGGCTATTTCGGTTTTCCCATAGCCCACATCGCCGCAGATCAGCCTGTCCATCGGTCTTGATTTTTCCATATCTGCTTTTACTTCCTCAATACAGCGTATCTGATCGGCTGTTTCCTCGTAGGGGAAGGTGGCTTCAAACTCGAGCTGCCAGTCGGTATCCGGCGGAAAGGCAAATCCTTGAACCGTTTTCCTGCGGGAATACAACTTGATGAGCCTTTCGGCCAGGTCTTCCACGGATTTAGTGACTTTCCTCTTCCTGTTCTCCCAAGCCTTACCGCCGATCTTATCCAATCGCGGCGTCGCTCCTTCGCTGCCGATATAGCGCTGAATCAGGTTTACCTGTTCTATCGGTATAAAGATTGTCTCCTCATCGGCATATTCTACCTGAATGTAATCGCGCTCTGTTCCAGCCGCCTTTATCCGGTCGATGCCTTTAAATTTTCCGATTCCGTAATTAATGTGGACTACAAGATCCCCGGGGCTAAGATCAACAAAGGTGTCGATTACCCGACTTTTAGCCTTTCGTACCGATTGCGGAACCCGCTTCCGCCTGCCGAAGATCTCATTTTCCTGGATGGCCATGATCTTCAAGTCAGGTACTGAAAAACCACCGGAAATATGCTGCGGGATAACCTGAAGCGGAAAATCTTTCAGTAAATGCTCAATCCGGAGTGCTTGAGATTCGGATTCCGCGAAGATGGATATGGAGTAGCCTGATTTGACAAGGTGGCTCAGTTCTTCTTTCAGATATACCATATTTCCGAAAAAAGAACGCGGCCCTTCGCAGATAATTGTTTTTACTGGAAAGGTTGGTGTGCTGTTTCTGATGGTTGGAAAGATAACCTTGTTTTTCTTCCTTCCCGCAAGAACCTGGAATTCAAATAACACTTTTTCCGGGGCAGGATCAATTTTTCTCCTGTCTTTCCTCTGGGTAAAGAGCTCCCGATACTCTTTTTGAATAATTTCTGCACCTGCGACAAGCCGTTCATAATCAATAAAAAATACTACCGACTCTGTCGGAAGATAGTCCAACAGGCTGCCCCGATCAGGGAAACAGAGGGTATGGAAGAGCTCTTCATCCCGGCATGTCCTTCTCCGCTTAAGTTCTTCAATAAGATCTTCCGCTTCTTTTCCCTTATCCGGTATAAGGGTTTGAAAGTATGACGACAGCGCAGAGATACATTCATCCGTCCATAATATCTCCCGTGCGGGATAGATTGTTACACTCTCGAGTTTTTCAGTGGAATCTTGAGTAATCGGGTTAAAACGTTTAATTTCTTCGATTGTATCGAACTCAAAAACCACACGGATTGCCTCTTCATCCCCCGGTAGGAAAATATCCAGTACTTCCCCGCGAAGGGCGAATTCGCCTATCACGCTTACCCTTGGAACCCGATTATAATCTAACTCACTCAGAGTATATCGCAACCGTTCTGGATCTAACTTATCGCCCGAGGCGAGTTTCAACAATTTACTCCGGATAAAATCCTTATGAGCTACCGGGAACAGCAGGCCGCGCAGGGTTGTTATCAGAAGTATCTTCTCATTTTGCAACAGCTTGACAAGATTCCAAACACGTTGCCCTAAAACCAGCGCCTGTGGAATTGCCCCCTGGTAGGGAATCAGTTCGATCCATGGGAAATAACTGACATGGGGTGTCGCCAGGGCAATATCATCCGCGAGTTCCTTCGCTTCCCGTTCCGTGGGAACTACAACAAGCGCCGGACCTTGCGTGTAGTTATGTAATTCTGCCAGGAGCAAACCTAAAAACGCCCCTTTTGGACCTTCAACTTCAAAGGGGAACACCCTGTTTGCCAGAAGTTGTATTATTTCGGTATACGGTTTATAACTATGGAGAGATTGGGTCAGCTTTTTTAAAAATAATGTTATCATATTTTTTACCGAAAATTATAGGGAAATATGGAGTGTGAAGTTGAAAAAACTTGTAATTATTCTTTCTTTTACCTTATTCCTTATCTCTTTCCTGCATGCACTACCCGAGGGGATTTCATTTACAATACGTTTTTTCGATAAAAGGATCTATTTTCCCGATAGCCAGATACTCCTGAAAGCTGATGTGGCCAATAACTCACCTGAATCATTCAGTTTTAAAGTCTCTAATCTCCGGGTTTTCAACCTGGATTTCGAAGTAAAAACCCTTACAAACCGGGAGCTGCCGCATGCTCAGCAATTTATCATACAGAAAAACAGTAATCAACCGGTATTTGTCAGGGACTTAAGCTTAGAGCCGGATGAAGAATACTCCTTTGTAATTGATCTCCGCGAGTACATTGATATAAGCGCTCCAGGTGTGTATATCGTTAAGGCGCTTTTCTATCCGGATCTTAACAAAGGCACAGATCCGCCCTATCTATCCTCAAATTACTTAAACCTTTCCATACGGCCTCCAGCCGGTGTTTCCGAAATTCAAGCCCAGATTGATGAAGCCACTGGCGAAGTTTTGCAAAAGGAGGCCTTGCCGCCGGATGAGGTGGTTTCCTATACCCTTCATTCCCGCCAGAAAAGCCAGTGGGATAAGTTTTTCCTTTATCTGGACCTCGAAAGCCTGCTCCAAAAAAATCCGGATAGAAAGCGAAAGTACCAAAAACTTTCGGACGAAGACCGGCATGCCATGATAAGAAGTTACAAAAATGATCTGAGATTGGAGAAGGTTGACAATGAGATAATCGTAATTCCCAATGAATTTACTATTCTAAAGACAGAATATACACCGGAACAAGGAACAGTTCAGGTTATTGAGAAATTTAAATATCCAGATTATACCGAGATAAAAAGATATACCTATTACCTAAAGCGAAAAGACAGGGTATGGTACATCTACGACTACGAAATCAGAAATGTAGGCACAGAGTGATTCTGATGAAAATACTGCTGGTCGCAGAAAAAGAAAACACCAAGGAAATTCTTACCATCCACCTTAAACCCCGGGGTTTTGAATTTATCCACTACCGGAACCCTATCAAGGCGATGGATAACGTTGAAGAGATTGATCCCGATCTCGTCCTTTTCAGTGCCGAGGATTTTCCACGGCACTGGAAACCGTTTTTGAACATACTGCGGGAATTTCGCTCAAAAGAGAGAACGGTGTTCATACTTTTAAGGGGAGATTTGTTTCCTTTTGATGAGGCAGCCAAGGCAGTCTACTTAGGGGTCAACGGTATTATCAGTGAAGATTTCAGTGACCGCCGGAAGATGATCCATCTTGAGAACCTCTTCTGCCGCTATAAAAATCCAGCCGATAATCGTGGAAGTCAGCGCTATATCCCTGACACGGCGGATGAGCTTGAGTTCATCTTTACCCACCCTGAGACTATGAAACTGGTAACAGGGTTACTTTCGGATATTTCTCTTACAGGGGCTAGTTTCAAACCGGACAACCCCCACTTGACGGCTGATCTCAAGTCCGGGACAGAACTTCCCTTTTGCTCTCTTAAAATCGGGGAGACCATCATTTCAATAAACTGCAGGATAGTGAGAAACAAGCAGCTTGTGGCTATCCAGTTTGTAGAGTTCTCAAGCGAAAGTAATGAATTGCTTAAAAACTATTTCGAAAACCGACCCGAGCGGGAACTCAAATTACTCAAGCAGGGGAGATCAGCTTCATAATGATCTGGGCCGGGCTTTTGTGTGCGCTGGCTCAACTTTTCTTGACATAATAATCAGGATATCTTATAAAATGTATGCGAATTGCAATTTTTTTTAGGATGATATCCGATGAGTATGAAGAAATATCTGGAAACATTGCCTTTTTTCGAAATTACCAAATACGATTCACACCGGAAAATTCCCGCTGATTGTGTCTCTTTCCAAGGCTCCCCCCGGAAACATCCCTACGATAACGAAAAAATGGTGCTTATCCTCGAGCCTTTCAGTTCTAATACAATCTTCTTTGAATTTTATATTAAAGATATCGTTTCTATTGAAGAAACCCCCAGTATCGCCACTGAAAGCGGGCAAAGCCTGAAAATGTTTAAAATATGGGTGAAAAAAGGCAGTTTTGGGCTTAAATACGAACCTTTTGAGGTGGCGGACACCCTCCAGTTTCTCAAAGATAGTGAAATTTTACGGCAAACGATAGTAGATTCCGAAAATTAACATTCCGCCCGGCTCCACATTGCCTGTGATAATTAGTACATTACATACATGGAAGCACAATATTACATAAAAAAAGATGGAAATTTTATTAAGTGTAACTTATGCCCGAACACGTGTGTTATCGCTGAGTCAAAATCCGGCCGATGCGGCGTTCGAAAAAATGTTAACGGCTTCCTTACACTGCCCTTTTATAGCAAAATCTCAGCCATAGCCTTGGATCCTATAGAAAAAAAACCCCTCTACCATTTTTACCCTGGAACACAAATACTATCCGTTGGATTTGTGGGGTGTTCGTTACATTGTCCTTTTTGTCAAAACTATCATATTTCCCAGTCGACGACCGCTAGATGTGATGATATTTCACCTGAAGAACTGGTAAAAATAGCTTCGGACCAGAAATCATTTGCAATCGCCTATACCTATTCGGAACCGGCTATCCATTACGAATATATTCTTGAAACCTCACAGCTTGCAAAAAAGAAGGGATTAAAAAACGTGCTCGTTTCCAATGGTTATCTCAATCCTGAACCGGCAGAAGAACTACTTGAAGTAACCGATGCGGCTAACATCGATTTAAAATCCTTTAACGAAGATTTTTATTCCAAGGAATTGGGCGGCAAACTTCACTCTGTCCTTAATTTTCTCGATCTTGCGGCTAAAAAAACGGCGCTGGAGGTTACAACCCTTGTAATACCAGGTAAGAATGATTCAACTGAGGAGATCAAAAAAATAGCTGAGTATATCGCCGGACTCGGTAAAAACATCCCCCTTCATCTCTCGTGTTATTATCCCACTTATAAATATACAATTCCTGCTACTACGACCAAAACAGTCCAACATCTAGCGGAGGTGGCTAAGAAATATTTGAACTTCGTTTACCTGGGAAATGTGGGCGGGATTGAGACGAATACCTATTGTACTGAATGCGATAACCTGTTGATTAAACGCAGCGGCTATTTTATAAAAACTTCCGGTATACGGAATGGTGGTTGCAGCCGTTGTGGAACGGCTATTCCAATCCAGGGAGTATAAAAGGAAATTGTGCGTAACCTGTTGACTAACAAAACCTTTTTATAGTATATATACACTTGTTGTATGACGTTCCCCTGTAGCTCAGCCGGTAGAGCGGGTGGCTGTTAACCACTAGGTCGGGAGTTCGAGTCTCTCCGGGGGAGCCAATTTTAATCCGCTGAACTTCGGCGGTCATTTGTTAGCGCGAAACCCCTTCGGGTCATCTCCGTGGGATTTTGCTGTTTCTGGCGTTCCACATCACCCGGTTATCGCTGGCTGTCGAGTTCGTTATGATTATGGGGTACGCATATCTAGAAAACTATGCGAGTTGCGGTTTGATCTGCCTGCTTGTCTTGAATCTGATAACCGAGACTGCTATATCCAGCCAGCCGTTTTTTGAACATTCGGTATAGGACACCAACCTTGCTGTC
>JBFMGN010000529.1:0-3330 GCA_040752435.1 Spirochaetota bacterium | reverse complement strand
ATGGGTTTCAAAGCCGGCATTATTAAGGGCCTGTACGAATGCATCGAGTTTTTCATTTTTTTTATCGGACATACAGAGGTAGGTTGGTCCCTTACCGGCGTGGCGAATGATGCCGGGACCGAGGAAAGTCGCTCCCTGGGAAGTTACCCCCGCGGCGGTCCGTTCGGCGCCAAACTGTTTCTTAAGAATCGCCTCATTCCCGACCCCGTTCTGGAAGGTCACGACGATTGCATCTTTGGAAGCCCAACTCTTAAACTCCTGTGCCACCACCTTGGTGGCGGTCGATTTTACAAAAATGATGAGTATACCGGAATCCTTCACATCCAATGGATTCGTCGTGGCACAGGGTTTTGCGACGGACCGTTTTCCCGCCTCAAGTTCTTCAATCCATAATCCATCTCTGTTTACCTTTTCAACATGTTCCCGGTTTATGTCATACAGGACGACCTCATTACCGGAGATTGCCAGCCTGCCGCCGTAAAGCGAGCCCATTGCTCCACTACCGATAATAGCTATTTTCATGGCATAGTCCTTCTGATATTCAAAGCCTGAATCCCGCTTAAACAGTACTTATGCAAAAACATGTTAGAATCCTGCTGTTTTTCGAGCTGAAAGAGTTGTTTCAAACATAAATATCCCGGTATGATGGAATCCCAAACAGTGATTCCGCCTGGATTACAGCATTAGCAATCGCCTGAGCCATGACATGGGCTGCTATGGATCCGATGGCGGTGATGTCGCTTTCCACGTCCCCGGTGGACACGCAGAAAATTGTATCTCCGTCATACATCGTATGCACGGGGTTTATTGCCCGGGCATATCCGTCATGCGCCATCATGGCTATTTTCGTTGCCTGGACTTTTGTAAACCCGACGTTGGTGGCAATGACACCGATAGTGGTGTTTGTGGGAAAAACCCGGCTGCCTTTTCCGGGTTCTTTCAGAAGTAAGTCCATCGAATTGGCTAAATGTTTTTTATCAGGTTGTAAGGTTCCGGCCAGTATATTACCGCTTCTGTGATCAATAACATCCCCGTAACAGTTGACCGCCACGATTGCGCCGACAATTAAATCGCCGGAAGAATAGCTTGCAGTTCCCAGCCCCCCTTTCATTATGCAGGCAGGACCTGCAACCTTCCCAACGGTGGCGCCGGTACCGGCCCCGATTGACCCCTGCTCACAATTTTCTGCCCTCGCCTGCTGGCAAGCGGTATATCCCATGTCTGCATCCGGCCATATGGCAGGACTTCCGACTACAAGATCGAACAATACGGCTCCCGGCACGATTGGTACCTTTGCAACCCCCGCATCAAAACCAATCTCATGTTCTTTAAGGTATTGCATAACACCGGATGCACCGTCAAGTCCGAAAGCGCTGCCGCCGCCTAAATAGATTGCGTGGATCCGGTTTACCAGATTAACGGGGGAAAGGCTGTCTATTTCCCGGGTACCGGGGGCACCTCCCCGCACATCGACCCCGGCCACCGCGCCCTTTTCGCAGAGGATAACAGTGCATCCTGTTCCGGCCTTTAGATTGTGGGCATGTCCAACTTTAATCCCCGGAACATCAGTTATCGTATTCATCATTATCCTCGATTATATCTTTTTATAGCATCTTCGGTTTCGAGGGCGATCATAAGCTCCTCGTTGGTAGGTATAACCAGGATTGTAACCTGGGAATCGGCGGTAGAGATGATTGCCTCTTCGCCTTGTATTCTGTTTTTTGAAAGATCGATCCTAACGCCGATTATTTCGAGTCCGTGGCACACCTTTTCACGGACTTCCGGGGAGTTTTCCCCGATACCGGCCGTAAAAATAAGTGCATCGATTCCGTCTGTCAGATTTGTGGCCAGTGCGGCTATATATCTTCGGGCGCGATGGGCGAAAACATCAAGAGCGAGGGCCGCCCGCCGGTTGCCGGCTCCCGCCGCCTTAACGATATCGCGCAGATCGTTTGTTAAACCGCTTAGGCCCTTAAGACCGGACTGTTGGTAAATAAGGGTGCGGACTTTCTCGATGCTCATCCCGAGAGTTTCAATAAGGTATAGGATTACATCAGGGTCCACATCACCTGCGCGCGTACCCATGGGAACACCGCACATGGTACCAAAGCCGAGGGATGTATCAACGGACTTTCCATTTTTTATGGCGGTAATGGATACACCGTTTCCGAAATGGGCCGTTATACAATTGAACTCATCATTTTTTTTTCCAAGTATTTCCGCTCCTCGCCTGGAGACATACTTATGGCTGGGGCCGTGGTAGCCGAATTTCCGTATGCCGTATTTCTCATAGTACTCGTAAGCCAGGGCATACATATATGAAACTTGCGGGATGGTAGTGTGAAAGGCGCTGTCGAAGACCCCGATATGTGGTCTACCCGGTAACAGGTTTCGCGCCGCCCTGAACCCCAGGATCGTAGGGGGATTATGGAGCGGGGCAAGCTTATTCAACTCCTCAAGCCCCCTGATAAGATCTTCATCGAGCAGAACCGCCTGTGAAATCTTTTCGCCTCCCAGGATCATTCTATGGCCCACAGCCTCTATATCACTGAGGTTTTTAAGGATTCCAGTGGATGGGTTTACAATTGCTTTCAAAAACAACTCTAAGCCTGTACGGTGGTCCGGTATGTCGCGTACCTCCTCTGTTTTCTCTTTGCCTGTCGGCTTAAAGTGGAAGAAGCTGTCTTTGATTCCTATCCTTTCCACCAGACCCTGGCACAGTACAAACCTGCTTTGCATATCGATAAGCTGAAATTTAATGGAAGAACTGCCGCTGTTAATGACCAGTATTTTCATGAGCATGGCTCCCGTGGGATAAGATAGTGCAGGGTTTTTGGCTTGTCAATCGAGGGAAGATAAACTATCATCGTTTAAGCTACATCGACGGACGTTTTTAAAAAAGGGGGAATTACATGAGTACATATCCGGAACCTGCAAAAAAATTGATGATTTCCGATCTTTGGAAAATGAAGGCAGAAGGGAAAAAGATAACCATGATCACCGCCTACTCCTATCCTCAAGGCTTGATAGTTGATGAGGCGGGAATAGATATCATACTCGTCGGTGATTCTTTAGGGATGGTTGAGCTTGGATACAAAGATACGGTGCCGGTTACAATGGACGAAATGCTCAGCCATACCAAAGCCGTTGTAAGGGCGGTTAAACGGGCGCACGTTGTGGGGGATATGCCTTTTATGTCTTACAATATCTCGTTAGAGCAGGCGATTAGAAACGCCGGTATACTGTACAAGGAGGGGGGTGCGGATTCCATTAAGCTCGAAGGCGGCCGGGAGATGGCCCATGTTGTGACTGCGATTCACACAGCGGGTA
>JBFMGN010000528.1:0-3337 GCA_040752435.1 Spirochaetota bacterium | reverse complement strand
GCTCCTCTGAGATACTGTTAGGCACTTTATTGTACTTCAGAAACTCCATCGAGAACTCTGCCTTGCCCTGGGACAGGGAACGCAGGACGGTCGCGTAGCCGAACATTTCGCTTAGCGGAACTTCGGCTTCCACCTTGCAGAGACTCCCGTCTTCTACCGAACTGATGATAATACCTCGACGTTGATTTATACTCGCAAAAACATTACCCTGATATTCCGCCGGGGTTTCAACTACGACTTTCATGATGGGTTCAAGGATTTTCGGTTTGGCCGCGTCGTAAACCTGCCTGAAAGCGCCGATTGCGGCCGTCTGGAATGCAATGTCCGATGAATCCACCGGATGGTATTGCCCGTCGTTAATAATCACGCGCACACCAACAACGGGGAATCCGATAAGGGTCCCCTTTTCAATGGCTGTTCTGAAACCTTTATCACAGGACGTTATAAATTCGTTAGGGATTAAACCGCCCTTGATTGCGTTAACGAATTCGTAATCACCTTCCTCAAGGGGTTCTATGTACCCTGCCACCCTTCCGAACTGGCCGGCCCCACCGGTCTGTTTTTTATGGGTATAGTTAAACTCCGCCCGCTGGCTTATCGCCTCCCGGTAGGCTACCTGCGGCATGTCGCTTAAAACTTCAGCTCCGTATTCCCGTCTCATCCGCTCCATATAAATATCAAGATGCAGTTCTCCCATACCCTGAATTATTGTCTGGTTTGATTCCGGATCAACGTAGGTTTTGAATGTCGGGTCTTCCTTGGTAAAGCGGTTTAAAGCCTTGGACATGGCATCGGCTGATTTCTTATCCTTCGGATCGATGGCGAGAGAAATGACCGGG
The DNA here is from genome assembly GCA_040752435.1 of Spirochaetota bacterium. GTDB lineage: Bacteria > Spirochaetota > Spirochaetia > SPDA01 > JBFMGN01 > JBFMGN01. The sequence continues at coordinate 2,498 of JBFMGN010000528.1, read as the reverse complement.
GCAGGGACATACATTGAAGTCATGGAATAATTCAACCCTGGCTGCATAAACGTGTCCCCCGAGGCACAGTCGATACCAAACAATGCGACGATATCCCCGGTCATGGCTTCAGTTATATCCTCCATGCGGTCCGCGTGCATTCTTATGAGCCTGCCCACTTTGAATTTCCTTCTGACCCTGGAGTTGTAGAGTTCAACCCCCTTTTTGATTGTTCCCTGATAGAGCCTGATATAGGTAAGCTGGCCGTACTGCCCTTCTTCGAGTTTGAAGGCAAGGGAGACGTGAGGAGCATGCGGCTCCGCCTTAAGTTTCACTTCCTTTTCGCCATTATCAAGATCCAAAGCAAAGTTCGTAACTTCAGTTGGATCGGGAAGATAGCGTACAACGGCATCCAGCAGAAGCTGTACTCCCTTGTTCTTATAGGCGGAACCCATAAAAACGGGGGTCATCTGTCGGGAAATAGTCCCTCTTCTTACAGCCGAGTGGATCATTTCTTCAGTAACACTCTCCGCACCTTTCCCAAGGTAGGTTTCCGCCAGTTCATCGGAAAACAAGGAGGCCGCATCAATCAATTCCTCCCTTTTTGCCTCCGCCTCTGGCTTCAGCTCCAGAGGTATGTCTTCCAGCCGTATATTTTCACCGTTAAGACCGTCAAAGTAACAGGCCTTCATCGTTACCAGATCGATTACACCCTGGTGCTTATCTTCAAGTCCGATGGGCAGTTGCATCAAGACTGCATTATGCCCCAGCTTTTCAACAAGCTGGTTCTTCACCTTTTGGGGGTTGGCCCCGACCCGGTCGCACTTATTGATAAAAGCAAGCCGTGGGACTTTATATCTTTTAAGCTGGCGATCCACAGTAATTGACTGCGACTGGACTCCTCCGACTGAGCAGAGTACCAGAATAGCACTGTCGAGAACTCTTAAGGCCCGTTCGACCTCGATTGTAAAATCCACATGCCCGGGAGTATCGATTATGTTGATGGAATGATCTTTCCATTGGACATTGGTAGATGCGGAAGTGATGGTGATTCCCCGTTCCTTTTCAAGCTCCATAGAATCCATTGTGGCTCCGATGCCGTCTTTTCCCTTTACCTCGTGAATAGCGTGGATCTTATTGCAATAGTATAATATCCGCTCGGTAAGGGTGGTTTTGCCTGAGTCTATATGCGCGCTTATCCCTATGTTACGCATCTTAGAAATTTCTGTTACCATATAAAATAAAACCTCTTACAAGAATGTGTATATTAAATCTCTTTTCTGATTATCTAACAAGTGGTTTTTAGGGCGCAAGTATATATAAGAGTGTGGAAATATGCAATAGGTTGGGGACTTCTTTATAAATGGTTAAACCCATCATTTTGGTATGAGAGTGTGGTAAAGCAGTTGAAAGAGTATCCCGCCAGCACCGGATAGCAGAATGACAAGATAGACTTTGAGCTTTTTTTTGAGATTGAGTAAAATCAGCCCAACAGCCAGTACAGCAATATCCGCGACATTCACCTGGGAGAGAAGCTCTTTCCCAATCGTGAGTGCGGCCAGGATTATAAGCACAGTTACCGAGCTCTGCAGTGCACCAAGGACGAGGCTTACATTTTTTCCCTTCCTGAAAAGCTGCGATATAATGATGAGTGTCATAATAATGAGGGAGGGAGGGGTCACCACTCCTATTGTTGCAACAAGAGCACCCGGGAACCCTATAAGTTTGTACCCAATGTAGGTCGCGCTGTTGAGGGCAATGGGGCCCGGGGTTATCTGGGCTATTGCAAGCACATCGAGAAACTCTTGAGAACTTAACCATGTGTTCAACTGTACGACTTCTTCTTGAATAATCGAAATTGCAGCGTATCCGCCCCCAAAGGCGAAAAATCCGATCTTGAAAAAACTGAGAAAAAGCCGTCCCAATATGCCTGCCATATTATGCTAACTTTTTCTTTTCGTCATGCAGTCTTCGCAAAAGCATATATAACGTGAAAACAAAGGTAGAGAGAAGCAATGCAACAATTGCCATAAGATTAAAAGCAAATGCGACCGCAGTCAGGCCTATAACCAGTAAAATACTTATTCTATCCGTGGGTTTTCTTCGTACCATGGACAGGGCGAGATTCAGGAGGACGGCGAGTGTTGCAACTCTTGCACCCTTTAGAAAATACTGCACATAGAGGTTTTCACTGAATAACCGCAAAAAGGAAGCTATTGCAATTATCGTTATGAAAGGCGGTATTATTACCCCCACGCCTGAGAAGATCGCCCCTTTCAGGCCGTCTATCTTATGACCGATAAATACAGCCGCGTTAAAGGCTATTGGTCCTGGAATGAGCTGGGCCTTCGAAATCAAGAGAAAAAATTCATCCCGCGGCATGTACTTTGCCGACCGAACAATCTCATCTTCGATGACGGGAATCATCCCATATCCGCCCCCGATCGTCACAGCAGCAATTTTCAGGAATGTAAGGAACAGTTTGACGGATTTCATTGCAACTCCCCCGGTAGAAACTT
>JBFMGN010000527.1:0-3343 GCA_040752435.1 Spirochaetota bacterium | reverse complement strand
AACCATTTGCCATCATAACCCCTGGAATCACGAGCACGTTTCATTGTTAACAGCTCTTCAAAGAGAATAAAAATGTACCTGTAGGTAAGCCCGATAAGCATTATAATCAAGCCGGGAAATTTCAACCGTTCAAAACCGTCGAGTAGAGTGGGGAAAGAGGTGGTTGAAGAAAGAATTATTATTGAAAGCACAGAGAGATACGCCTTTATGCCAATAATACCGAACTGCCTTAATCCTGTTCTTGATATTTCCAAAGGACCAATAACTGCAAAAATATTATCCGGAACATCAGCGTGTTTCATAAAGGGGATAAATACAGCCACCATAATAACAAAAGGAATTATTACAAGCGAACGATTTAAATAAAAAGTAAGTGGAATCCTTGAAAGAACTATCGCCAGAAGGATAATCACAAAATACCCTAAAAATGCCCCGTATCCGTGCGATGGTGTGGTTGTGCTGATTATAACACACCCGATGCACAGAATAATCTTACATCTGGCATCAAGGTTATGTATAATACTTTTATTATTTGTATACTTATGGAGAAAAGCGAATCTCAATTGTCTTTACGTCTGCCAGGTTTGGAGATAATTTTACTAATCCCAAAAGTAATGACAAAAACTATCATTGTACCTATCAATCCGGCTAATGCCCTGGTAACTACTTCATTCTGAATTCCAGGAATATTATAGTCCGGGATTAATGAAAACTTCCACGCACTCTCACTTTTTTCTTTTTCAACAAAACCCTTATCCTCAGCAACTTTTTCAAGCCCATCGGGAAATGAAGAGGCGAAAGGAGAAATAAATATTGCCAGGAAAAAGGCGACAAGTAAACTAATACTCAGAAATACAGGCCATCTTATCTTTTTCACTGTTATGCCTCTCCCGGGTGAATCATTTTCATTTTTGCTTATACAGCAATATTAAATCCGGACGTGCAGCCAGAAGAATGGAAACAACGCCGGTTGTGATTATTGCTTCACCGATACCAATCAGGCTGTGTATACCAATCATAGCCGGAAACACGATGTGAAAGGGTGATGTACCGGAAATTGCAAGTTCGATTGCACAGCATGCCGACGCAAGGACAACGGAAAACCAGGAACCAGCGGCTGCGGCAAAAAGGAACCCTGTTCTTTTCTTCGGAAGAATAATTTGTGCCGTTTTAAACATGATATAGCCGCCTACTCCAGCGGCTATTCCCATATTGAAAATATTTGATCCCAGCGCGGTCAGACCGCCATCGGAAAAGAGAAAGCATTGAATAATAAGCACGACCGACATCACAAGGACTGCATTTAAAGGTCCCAGCAATAAAGCTATAAGCATGGCCCCAAGGAAATGACCGCTGGTTCCTCCTCCGATAGGGAAGTTAAGCATTTGCGCCGCAAACACGAAGGCCGCCATTATTCCAAGAAGAGGAATTTGTTTTTCACCCAGGGTCTTCTTTGCCTTTGTAATTGCAAGTGCCTCTACACTTAAGGAGATCACCGCGGTTCCGATATTTAATCCACCGCTTAAAAAACCATCGGGAATATGCAATGTAATTCCTCTTTAAAATCAGGTGTTACTATTTTAAATATCATAACACTTTTTAATATCCTTGTCAAGGGGTATTTTTATGGGGTACCGAGGTAAGGATTCAGAATCGTTTACTTAAGCGGATGGCCGCACGGTGTATCGCACAATTTCCTTGTCGAAGACCGAAAGAATTAGTATCGTATTTTCTTCCTCGATATAGGGTATGGTGATGAGCCCGCCGGAATGTTTCATTGTAAGAATTGTTTTCTTATCTCCTTCGAGCGAGACAGCTTCCAGCTTCAAGTCAACCGCAACGGGATAATCCGGAAGTGATTTTTGTAATACTCCAAAGACATAACCTTCAGGTATTTTTTTCGGTTTTGTCATGATAAGCTGTATGATGGTTGATACGGGCACAATGTCCCCCTCCTCCGGGGTTTGAGAGACAACAAGACCCGGCTTTTCCTTGCCTTCAGTATCTCTTACAGTGAAGATAAAGGGAGTATTTGTTTTCGCCAGTGTTTCTATAACTGCCTGAAAATCTTTTTGGAGAAAATTCTCAACTGTCAGCATCTGACCTTTCGGCCCCCGGCTGACTACGAGTTCCAGGTCGGTCAGACCGCTCAAGGCTGTTCCAGGCAGCGGCTTTTGTTGAAGAATTGTTCCGGCCGGTGCATCGTTATAGACCCTGATAAGGGGCCTTTTAATTCGTAAGAGAGGGCCGTAGGTGGTGAATAGGGTCTGAAGATGAATCTCAAGATCGCTTATTTTCCACCCGATATAGTTTTCCACTTTATCGACTATCGCGCCTTTACTTACTTTCATTGTAACGCGGCTGCCGACTTTCACCAGTGTCCCTGCCCCCGGATCCTGGCTTAAGATAGTCCCCTTGTCTGTCGGAGTGGAAAACCGAAGTTGTATCCGGGGATTAAGTTCTTTTTCCTGCAGAGCGATCAACCCGTTCTCCAATGCCAATCCCCTGATATCCGGAACCATAGTCAATTCCTGGCCTTTCAGGCTCAAAAAGAATGTAATAAGACCGACCGTAACCATAAAAATAATTATGCCTAGAGAAATATAAACAATTATTTTAAAATACCGGATTTCCGAATCATCATAACTGTTCGGCAATAAACGATTTATTTTTTTCAGAAAAGAATTAAACACCGAGTTCTTCCTTTAGTCCCCAAGTGTAGATCCTATAAAGTCACGTACACCGTTTATAAAAATTTTTCCTTCAAGGGGCTTCCTGGCCTGGAACTGCAGCTTCCGGACCGCCAGTATACCATCCCCAGTTTGTACCAGAATTCCTTGATCTTTGTCTACGCTTAAGACGGTACCTGCTTTTTTTTGAAGAAAATCATTTTCCCCTTTGAAAGGCTCTGCCTGGAGAATAAAAAGATTCTTGTTTTTATAAGTCGTCCATGTCTTGGGCCAGGGGTCATAGGCTCTTATCATCTTGCTTAAATAAACTGTGCTTTTCGACCAGTCAATAACACCATCTTCTTTCTTAACAAGAGAACAATAAGTGGCCATACTTTCATCCTGACTTGTGGCTTTTTCTGTTCCCGCCTCTATACTATCCAGAACAGCAACGAGAAGTTCCGCGCCCTTTTCTGATGTAAAACCGAGGAGGCTGCCGGTAGTTTCCATTCCCGTAAGGGGAAACCTGTATTGCGCCAGGATATCACCACTGTCCATTTTTATCGCAAGCCGCTGCACAGTGATTCCGGTTTCCGCATCCCCGTTAAGGATTGCGGCGGACAGCGGGGAAGGTCCCCTGTAGCGTGGCAGGAGAGAAGGATGCAAATTTATTC
>JBFMGN010000526.1:0-3349 GCA_040752435.1 Spirochaetota bacterium | reverse complement strand
TGAGGTAATCAAATATAGCATCAAAACCTGAGAATCACCGCATAATCGGGAGATCCTTGCTTATTCGGACTGCATTTAGTACTGTTCTAATTTCTTTTCCCGTCAGCGCTCGAAAACCACTGCAATCCCCGGTGATGCCCAAACCAAGGAAAATCAAGATGAAGGCTGGAGATTTCACATTAAACAAGGCGACACCGATCATACTTCCAGGAAACGGACAGACTCTTCAGCCAACAGCAGAGTTGCTGCCGCTGAAGTTGAGGACAGCGACGGAGTATCCTTTTCATGCGAGCGACTGAAGGGAGCCCGGCAATCTCAGGGGCAGTTTTGAGATCGCCACGTCGCTTCGTTCCTCGCGATGACATTTTATTTAATGCGTTAACATTAGTATATGTGACGCGGGCTTTCAAACTCTATGCCTATGGCTATGAACGATCTTTCAGCAGGCGTGTGCTACAGAATGAATTGATGGATGCGGGGTTCGAACCAATTGGAGTGAGCGGTGTTCTCTTTATGCCCGGGCTATTCCGGATGCTCGATCTTTTCCACCACGTCCATCTCCCTTGGGCCACCAAACTGAGCGCACCCTTTATTGTTCCTTTTGCATGGCTGTATAGAAGTTTTTCCATTGTCCGGCGCCACAGCTACTTGATATATATCGCTGCTCGCCGGCCACAGCAACCAGATGGGAGCTGATCAACGATGATAAAACGATATTTATCGTCCCTGTCCACATATTTACAGGAATCAGTCATGGGAGTCCAGCTGGTCGGAAAAATCTCATCTTTTCTAAAAAAACCAATTAATGCAGAGCTGGCAAATCTCATAATTCAGGAACGTATAAAGAACAGAGAAAAAGATTTTCTTATCATGCTGAAAACATCCATATTTAACCAACCTGAAAGTCCCTACCTGAAACTGATGGAAATTTCTGGGTGCAAATGGGCTGATATCCAAGAATTGGTCGGCAAAGATGGCGTGGAAGGGACCCTAACAGCACTGTATAACAATGGAATATATTTAACATCACATGAATTCCATGGCCGTCACCCTGTTGAACGCGGGAGCACCCGTTTCCATATAAATCCTTTGAGCTTAAGAAATCCATATGCCAAAAAGCATGTCCCCGTGAGAAGTAGTGGTAGCCGCAGCAGCGGGATTCCGGTGCTTATGGATTTGGCATTTTTTCAAGACACAGCCGTTGATACCGTGGCTTACCTCGCTGCAAGAGAAAGCCTGGAATCAAGAAAAGCCATATGGGAGGTTCCGGGCGGCGTTGCAGTATATCGCATTTTAACGCTCAGCTGTTCAGGAACTCCTCCAGAAAAATGGTTTTCACAGCTGGATGTGAACTCAGGAAACATGGGTCTGAGATATCGTGGAAGTGCGAAAGTCTTGGAGTACGGAGCACGTCTAGCTCGGGTACCCATGCCCGCTCCCCAACACGTTTCTTTGGATAACCCACTCCCCATTATTCGTTGGATGCAAAAATGTTTATCTGAGGGACGCACGCCTCATCTCTTTACATTCGCCAGTTCTGCTGTCCGCTTATGCCTGTACGCATATGACGCACAGATCGATCTAAAAGGAGTTCAGATCACTATGTCGGGTGAACCCACTACACGAACTCGTCTTGAAATCGTTCAGAGAAGCAATGCCGAAGCATTCCCTGCAATAGGAAGTGCTGAGTGTGGTTATCTCGGCTACGGATGCCTGAAACCGAATGCTCCGGATGATGTGCATTTTCTGAAGGACCTGAATGCAGTTATTCAACCAGGCCTCGTTGCCCAAGGAAGTCATCTACGAGAGAATTCACTTCTGATTTCGTCTTTGCGCTCCCATGCCCCGATTATCATGCTGAACGTCTCTCTCGGAGACATGGCCTTTATGGATAAGAAGGAATGCGGCTGTCCTTTGGGAGAATTAGGCCTGGATACCCACATCCACGGCATTCGCAGCTTTGAAAAACTCACAAGCGGGGGGATGACATTTTTTGATAGCGATCTCATACAGATTCTGGAAATTGACCTCCCTGCTCAGTTCGGGGGGTCGGCCACTGATTACCAGCTCATTGAAGATGAAGATGCTGAAGGAAAACCGCTCTTAAAACTGATCGTTCATCCTAAACTCGGCAATTTGCCTGAGAGCAAGGTAAAAGAAGCATTCCTCAACTCTGTGGCTTCACACGGCGGAGCCGAAAAGTTGATGTCAAAGATCTGGAGGGCAGGAGACATGCTGAGCGTTGAATCCGGGTACCCGAAAACAACTTCAACAGGGAAAATTCAACATATGCATATCATGCGTCGCAATTAGGTTGGCCTATTTGAGCACACCTTATTTCACCGGTCTTTACCGAACTTCATATGAGCTTCGCTGTCATTTCTGTTTCCTTTCACACTGCTTCTATTCAGCCGAAGGAAGGCCCATTGCGCCCATAATCAGATCCGCTACCAGTCTGGGAAAGATGCCAAAGAGGTGGAGCGGATGGACTATCTGGAGTTCATCGCCCGGGTCACTTGAAGCTGACCTTCGTTGTCGAGAGGCCTCCTCCGCCCCGCCTCACTTATCAAGAGCTTTTGATGGCCGCCGAGGCCTCCGCTGAATATTCTTGGTGATTCTCTCTTCGACCGGGAGGAGAGGTCTGTCGGAATGCCGGGACTTTTTAGCTTGTCCGTGGCTGGCTGGCCCTCTCGACTGGTTTCAGCCTAATTTGAAATCCGACGACGCCCCAATTTATTATTCCCTATAATGGGGTGAGGCGAAATTGATAAAAAAACCCTTGACAAATCCCGAAATCTAATTTAGAATGATTATAAATATGGAGGAATTATAAATTGAAAGAAAGCTCAGAGAGGCTGAAACAAAAGAAACTGAAGTTAACTCCTCAAAGGCTGGCGATCCTGGACTACCTCGAGGGTAACACCTCCCATCCTTCAGCTCAGGGAGTTTATGGCGTTCTTAAAAAAAAGTACCCGTCTCTTTCCCTGGCCACTGTCTATAACACTTTAGAAACTCTGAAAGAAATAGGCGACCTTCAGGAACTTTCCATTGACGCGGAGCGGAAGCGCTTTGACCCCAACCCGAACCTTCATCACCATTTTCTGTGTACCCGATGCGGCCGCGTCCTGGACATCTTTCGTGATTTTAACCTTGCTCCTCCGTTGGAAAAGGTGAAAGTCCGCAATTATCAGATCAATTTTTATGGCTTGTGTGACCAGTGTTCCCTAAAAAATCCAAAATAAAGAAAGGAGCATAAAATGAAGACAAGGAATGCGGATGAACATGTCGAAGCCAACATCAAGGGAGAAACCTGGGAGGTAACCCACTATCTGGCGCTGGCCCTCAAGGC
>JBFMGN010000525.1:0-3350 GCA_040752435.1 Spirochaetota bacterium | reverse complement strand
GGGATATACTTAATTAAAGGATCTTTTCCGATGACGATTCCGGCGGCATGGGTCGAGGCATGACGGTGCAGTCCTTCAAGTTTCCTGCTTGTATCCAGCAGCTCTTTATATACTCCGCCTTTTTCTTCCAGCTCTTTAAGCTTAGGTTCTATTCCGAGTGCAGTTTCCAGGGTGATTTTGGGGCCTACCGGTACATGCTTGGCTATCTGATCGGCTTCGGCATAGGGTATATCAAGCACCCGGGCCACATCCCGAATAACGGCGCGGGTTTTTAAGGTACCGAAGGTAATTATCTGGCAGACCCTTTCTTTGCCATATTTTTCAGTGACATACTCAATGACTTCCTGCCGCCGTTCAAAGCAGAAATCGATATCGAAGTCGGGCATCGTAAGGCGTTCCGGATTCAAAAACCGTTCAAACAGGAGCCCGTATCTCAACGGATCTATGTCTGTAATATTCAAAGCGTACGCCACGATGGAACCGGCGCCTGAACCTCTTCCAGGCCCCACAGGTATGCCGCGCATTTTCGCAAAGTGAATAAAATCCCACACAATGAGGAAATAACCGGTAAAACCCATGGAAGTAATCACACCCAGTTCATAGTCAGCCCGCGTTTTCAGTTTCTCATGAAAATCGGGATAGCGTTGTTTAAGTCCTTCCAATGTCAGATGTTTGAGGTAATTCTCGGGCGAATTAAACTGAGGAGGAATTGTATAATCCGGCAGCATGATCGGTGCCGGAAGCTTGATTTCCAGGTTACAGCGTTCGGCCGCTGCGATGGTATTGGAGAGCGCCTCCGGAATTTCGGAGAACAGCCGGAACATCTCCTCGGGGGATTTAAGGTAAAATTCCTTCTGGTGAAAGCGGATTCTCTCTTTTTCATTTCTCTTTTTATTTGTTCCGATACAGATGAGAATATCCTGGGCATTGGCATCTTCCTTCCGGGTATAATGAACGTCGTTCGTTGCCATTACCGGAATGCCTGTTTTTTTGGAGACGGCGATTAATCCCCGGTTGATAATTGCCTGCTCCGGAATACCGTGATTCATCAGTTCAAGGTAAAAATTACCCTTCCCAAAAATCTCCTGGTATAAGAGGGCTTTCTTTTCCGCTTCTGTATCCTGGTTTTGCAGAATCAGCTTTGGAATTTCACCGGCCATACAGGCAGTTGTGCAAATAAGTCCCTCTGAATATTGCCTGATCAGCTCTTCATCGATCCTTGGTTTATAGTAAAAACCTTCAGTGTAACTTAAGGATGAAAGGGCGATTAAATTCTCATACCCGGCCGCATTCCCGGCCAGAAGAATCAGATGGTGGTATTTATTGCCCTTCTCCGTACCGCTTTTTTCAAAACGGGAACCGGGTGCAACGTAAAATTCGCTGCCGAGGATGGGCGTAATACCGTTACCCCGGCATTCTTTGTAGAACTTCAATGCCCCGAACATATTACCGTGATCGGTCAGGGCCAGGTATTTCATATTGAAAGATTTTGCGGTCTTTACAAGGTGCTGTATAGGAGAAGCTCCATCCAGCAGGGAATAATCGGAATGGTTGTGCAGATGGACATATTCAGACATTGAGCATCTCTTTAAAATTGACTATACAAAGAAAAAGGCATAATTGTAAAGCGATCTTTACTCTATTTTTAACTGTGACAGGAACCATTGGAATAGATATAACATCCGGTTTTTTTGAAACCGGGTCAGACTGGAGTCGTATTCTTGCAGTGATTCCGAAAATTTCTGGGTAATTAGTTGATTCTCTTTACCCTGGAGAGGGATTTTGCATCCGTTAACCTCCGCCTCGATTTCTCTATTCCGGTAAATTGAAATGCCGATCCGGCTGAAAGCACAACGAAAATCCGACACAATATCCTTCTGGATCCGGGCAAGGCCGCAAAAAGTCAGTGAGTTCGTATTACTGTAGTACGTCCCTCCCAGTTTCCGGTAAATTTGGATATCCCAGTTCTCCAGGGGCACGCGTATCCGTGTAAGCACTTCCCCCGGTTCGATGGCAGGTTTTCCGTCGGATTTTAAAAACCTGCTTACAGAAAGCCATCTGGCCGACCCCTGACGCCGCAGCTCAAGACGCACATCCATAAGATGCAGCACTGGAAAGGAATCCATTCTCATTTCCCTGACACAAAGATTTCCACCGATGGTAGCGAGGTTTCGTAATCCAGGTGAACCGATCGCGCTAAGGCACAGGTAGAGGGAAGCGGGAAGCAGACGTTTCCCGATTTGCAATATCCGGCCGATGGGAACGCAAGAACCGATTTCAAGGTAGCGCTCGGTTCTGTGAACCCGTTTGAGATCATCGATTCTCCCTAAATAGATAATTTCATGCGGCAAGTTGAGATACTTCTCTGTTTGCCGGCTTAGAATATAAGTGCCTCCGGCGTAGAGCTGGGCTTCTTTTCTTTTCCGTAACAGGCTTAACAGATCGTTCAAACTTTTTGGTGTAAAGGTAAAAGGCGAATTATCTTTTTCTGTCACGCTTCTTCCTCTTCCGATTAATAGCTGCCATTTTAACGCCTGCAATGAGAGTTCGATAATCGCTGCAGGTGCATGAAATTCCTGAAAGCGCACTAGAGATCAACGCATCGTCCGGCTCGCCTTCCTGTTCAAGCAATGCATGCACAATCAATATTTTACCCGAGCTGCAATAACTGCACGGTTCGTATGAAGCCTCCTCAAAACCTTTTACTATATCCTTATATTCAGGTGTTTTCGAAAACCCCTCAATTGTTACGATACTTAAACCGCGGACCGTGAACATGGGAAGCATGCATGCCGGTACCGGCATATCGTTATAAAGAACCGTACATGCACCGCATTCACCGGCATGACAACCTGCCCTGGTTTTCAATAATCCGAAATCTTCCCTTAAAACATGGACAAGTCTTTTTTCAGGCTCCGAATCGACGGTTATTTTTTTACCGTTTAGCTCAAAACTGATATTCATTCTTCCTCCGCATACTGAAAGATAAGTTCCGGGTAAAGAGGAAGGCTGTCCAGGTAGCAGCCGGCAGCCTGGGAAGCTGCCGTAATATAGGCGGCGGGTATAAGATTCATAGGCAATTCACCGACTCCACCCGGCTGCATTTTTTTACCCGAATTAATAATCTCAATCGTCACAGGCGGGATGAAGGCAGAGTCCGGGTTTCCTTTAAGCGGTTCTGCACAGCTTAGGCTTATCCAATTCAGGGTATTCAATATTCCCGTTTCAACCGTCCGGCGGATAAAAGCATTGTCCACTGCCTTTCCGCCGTCCAGACAGAGCCAGACCCCGCGTACTAAGGTTTCGAGGGAAAGACTGTTCATCTCTATTTCGACGACGGCCGCGCCCCA
>JBFMGN010000524.1:0-3359 GCA_040752435.1 Spirochaetota bacterium | reverse complement strand
GTCTGTAATATCTTTCGGCGCCGTTGGAATAGGCTTGAGTATTTCCTTTCTCCTTCTAAGCGCGCCGGACCTGGCGATTGTCCAGATTTCGGTGGAAGTCTTGTTTCTCATTTTTTTTATCCGTGCCACGATCAGCAGAGAGGTGATCCCGGCCAAGGGGCACATTCAATGGGGAGGTTTCATAGTAGTCTTACTCTTGTTGATCGGTTTTTTTATCTTCGGCCTGTTTGCCTTTCAAAGCTTAACCTCATTCGGAATCCCGTTATTTTCTCTTATTAAAGATGTTCCTACCAATGAATATCTTGCCGGCGGCCTCAAAGAGACAGGCTCCGCCAATATCGTTACATCGATAATTCTCGACTACAGGGCCTATGATACATTAGGAGAGGCTACCGTTCTATTTACCGCTATAATTGGGGCCCTTACCATACTGCGCGGTAAGGCTCGATCGAAAGGCGACTCAAAAAAAGGAGATTCTAATAAATGAAGGGTATGACCATCATTGTAAAAACCGTAACCAGGTGGGTAAAAGTTTTTATCTTTCTTTATGGGATCTACATTACATTAACCGGCCATCTTACACCGGGAGGAGGATTTGCAGGCGGGGTTATTATTGCATGTTCCTATATTCTTCTGACCCTGGCTTACGGAAAAAGTATCTCTTTACAGAGACTCGGTTTAAAGACAGCCGGCGGTTTGGATTGTTCCGGCGCTCTGCTCTTTCTTATTGTAGCTCTTTTAGGGCTGGGATTAGGCGGGGGGTTTTTTGTAAATTTCCTCCAGAAAAATTATCCGGGATTAAACTTTCACCTTTTAAGTTCCGGGTTCATTCCTGTAAGCAACATTGCAATTTGTATAAAAGTAGGCGCATCTCTTTTCAGTGTCTTTATCATCCTGTCAGCCTTGCGGATTGTGGTGGATAAAGATGGAAATCAAAAGATGATTCAGGAGGAAGAGGAGGAATAAGGGAATGATCTATGCCTTATGTTTTGCTCTTTTTGTAATCGGTCTCTACTGCGTCATCACTAATAAAAATATTGTCAGAATTGTGATCGGCCTTGGAATCATGGATAACTCTGCCAATCTTTTTCTTATCCTGCTTGGATACAGGAAAGGCGGTGTAGCGCCTATAATAGATGAGACCACGGATATTACGAAGTTCCTTGCAACGGCGGTTGATCCGTTACCACAAGCCTTAGTCCTTACTTCCATCGTCATCAGTCTAGGGGTTACCGCCCTCGCCATCGCAATCTGTATCCGCCTTTATGAAAAATACAAGACCTTCGACATTACCGAAATTAAGAGATTAAAAGGATGAATACGATATTACTGCCTCTTTTTATTGTAATCCCCCTTGGAGCTGCCTTTTTAATTCCTTTGATCGGCCGGTATGTGAAGAGCTTTCCGGATATTTTGGGAAATCTCTCTACCGCCGTCCTGCTGGGTCTTTCTTTTTTCTTTTTAAATGCCAGAGGCTCGTTCACTCTCGGAGGCTGGAAACCACCCTTAGGTATAAATTGGGTCTTAGACGGCTACAGTAATATTATACTTATAATAGTCGCGCTTATCAGTTTCTGTGCCACTCTTTTTTCTATCCGTTATATGGAGCGTTACACGGCCAAATATAAGTACTATTCCCTCTTCCTGCTCATGGTCGCCGGTATGAACGGTGTTATAATGACAGGCGATATTTTTAATCTTTTCGTATTTTTGGAAATAGCCTCGGTGGCATCATACGCTCTGGTGGCCTTCGGTTGTGAACATGAGGAACTGGAAGCTTCTTTAAAATACCTGGTCTTGGGGAGTATCGGATCTACCCTGGTACTGTTCGGCATTGCATTTACCTACGGCGCAACCGGTTTTTTGAATATGGCCAGTATCTCTAAGGCTGCGGCCGGCAGCGGGAAGAGTTCGATCCTTATTCTCGCTTCGGTCTTTTTTACCGTTGGTTTCAGCATAAAGGCTGCTCTCGTACCATTCCATCCCTGGCTGCCGGATGCACATCCCTCGGCCCCTGCCCCGATTTCCGCCATGCTCTCCGGTGTATTGATAAAGGCCCTGGGTATATACGCTCTTACGCGGGTTCTGTTTAATGTCATCGGCATAACAAAACTGTTCGGCGGTGTGCTGATCACCATCGGCGTGCTTTCCATGACGGCCGGAGTATTCCTTGCAGTCGGACAGTGGGATTTCAAGCGGCTGCTTGCATATCACAGTATAAGCCAGATGGGATATGTAATTCTAGGGCTCGGATTAGGCGGTTATATTCTGGCCTCGGGGGGAAAAACCTCGGCCGCCACCCTTGCGATTTTGGGAGGAATCTTCCACCTTGCCAATCATGCGGTGTTTAAATCCCTCCTGTTCCTCTGTTCAGGCTCGATTGAGTACAGTACCGGCACACGCCAGTTAAAAGAGATGGGCGGGCTTAATGAGCGGATGCCGGTTACAAGGACCACCTGTACCATCGCCTCTCTCTCTATTGCAGGGGTTCCTCCTTTTAACGGGTTCTGGAGTAAATTGCTGATTGTGCTGGCTGCCTTTCAAGCAGGTTTTCACTGGCTGGCTGCGGTCACAATCCTGGTCAGCTTTGTCACCCTGGTTTCTTTTCTTAAAGTGCTGCGCTATGCATTTTGGGGAACCCTCCCCCAGGCCTTACAAGTGGTGAAGGAATCCCCATTCTTCATGGCATTCTCACTGGTATTTCTGGCGGTGCTGTGTACGGGAATGGGTATACTGCTGATACCGGGTATCAGAGAACTGTTTTTGGAACCTGCGGTTAATGTAATCGCCTCAGGTTTGAAATATGCTCAGATGAGTTTTACGGGTTTTTAACAATAGGGGATAGACTAAGATGCGCAGGATAACACTTTTTTTAGTATCATTTATTATGTGGTATCTCGTGTCCTGGCCGTATAATTTTCAAAATAAAACTTTCGATTGGCAGATATTCATTGCAGGTATCATTTTCTCGATTGCCGCGAGCCTTCTTTTCGTTGAAGTCTTTACCAAACATCCAGGCAAGTTTTTCAGTTTAAAACGCTATTTCTGGGCCGTCCTTTATATTCCGTTTTTTTTCTACTACATGCTGCTGGCAAACTTTGATGTAGTCTACAGAGTTCTTCATCCCAAACTCCCGATTCGTCCGGGCATTGTTAAAGTTAAGACGAAATTAAAGAGTGAGTCCGGAAAAACCGCGCTGGCAAACTCAATTACTTTGACCCCCGGGACTCTTACAGTAGACATTACGGATGATGGTTACCTTTATATACATTGGATCTATGTGAAGGATACGGATATTGAAAAAGCAACCGAAATTATCGTCAGGCGATTCGAAAGATTTCTGGAAAAGATTTTTGATT
>JBFMGN010000523.1:0-3359 GCA_040752435.1 Spirochaetota bacterium | reverse complement strand
ACAACCGGATGATTCTTTTCCAAAAACCCTGGAAAAGATTACAAAACTTTCAGGCGGGGATTCTGAACACTCCCAAAGATTATCCAGAATTTTTGAATACCTTCAGGAATTGGGAATAGAAACCCACTTTTCCCTTGATCCCTCCATTACCCGTGGACTCGACTATTATACTGGAATCGTTTTTGAAACCTACTTAAAGAATGTACCCGAAATCGGATCGGTCTGTTCCGGTGGACGCTACAACAATTTGGCTTCCCTTTACACCAGCGAAGAAATTCCCGGCGTCGGTTCGTCTATAGGTCTCGACCGGCTTTTAGCAGCCCTGGAAGCATTAGGGAATAAACCTGACCGGCCAAGTATTACGGCTGTCCTGATACTGTACCTGGATGAAAACCTTGCAGGTTATTATCACAGGTTAGCCGGTTTTTTACGAGAGAATGGGATCTCGGCTGAGGTTTATCCTGATAAGAAAAAACTTGCCCAGCAATTTAGTTTTGCCGAAAAAAAAAGCATTCCCCTGGCTCTGATATGCGGTGAAGAAGAGAAAAAGGCAGGGGCAATAACTTTAAAAAATCTTCATACCCGTGAGAGTTGCGAGAATTTAAGCCGCGAAGAGGGCCTAACAAAAATCAAAGAGATGCTCCATCAACAATGAATCCAAAAAAACTTCCTGTTTACGAACAGAGACAAAAGATAGTAAAGGCCTTACGGGAAAACCAGGTCATTGTGGTAGAAAGTCCAACCGGTTCCGGTAAAACGACTCAGTTACCTATCATCCTGTACGAAGAGGGGTTTGCCTCCAAGGGAATAATAGGCGTTACTCAGCCAAGGCGGATAGCAGCCGTTTCCGTTTCGGATTTTATTGCGCGGCAGCTTGGCACCACTATACCGGATATAATCGGTTATAAGATGCGTTTCGAGGATAAAACCGGAGAAAACACTCGAATAAAGATAATGACGGACGGAATTCTGCTGCAGGAGTTTAAAGCTGATTATATGCTCTCCAAATACAGCGTGATCATGGTGGATGAAGCCCACGAAAGAAGTCTCAATATCGACTTTATCCTCGGCTTGCTGAAAAAAGTGCTTGAACATCGCACCGATTTCAAGGTTATCATTTCTTCCGCCACAATAAATGCAGAGATCTTTTCAGAATATTTCGGTAAATGCCCCGTAGTTCATATAGAAACAATCATGTATCCCGTTGGAATTATTTATGATCCCCCTGATCCACAAACCGGACATGAAGAGCTTCTCATTAAAATAATAGAAATAATCAGCAGAATCGTAAACGAAAAAAGAAAAGGGGACATACTCATTTTTCTCTCCGGTGAACAGTCCATTAAAGATTGTATTACCCTGCTTTACAGCCTCCCTTTCAGGAAAAAGCTATTTATCCTTCCCCTCTACGGGCGTTTAAGCAAAGAAGAACAGGAAAAGGTGTTTACGCCGACCCCGGAAGACAAAATAAAAATTGTTGTGGCCACCAATATCGCCGAAACCAGTGTTACTATCGACGGGATAACATCAGTCATAGATTCCGGATTAGCCAAGATAAATTTTTATAACCCCAAAACTTTTACCTCATCTCTGATTGAAAACCCTATCTCCCGTGCGTCCTGCAACCAGCGGAAAGGCCGGGCGGGAAGAACACAACCCGGCAATTGTTATCGGCTCTACACTAAAAAGGATTATGAAAGCAGACCATTATTTACCCAGGAAGAGATATACCGGACGGATCTTTCGGAGGTTGTCCTAAGGATGGCGGAAATAGGTATAACCGATTTTGAATCTTTTGACTTCATCTCACCCCCTAACCGGCAAGGAATTATTGGAGCGGTCGAAACCTTGCGGCTCCTGGACGCGTTGGACGAAGACAGGTTCCTCTCCAATATCGGCAAAATGATGGCAGCCTTTCCTCTCCTCCCGCGACATTCACGGATGATTGTAGAAGCTATTCTTAAATTCCCAGAGGTTCTCGAGGAAACGATAATTGCAGCCGCCTTTCTTTCAACCAACTCTCCCTTTCTGCTGCCGGCGGGTGAAGAAATAACAGCCAGGAAAGCCCATCATTCTTTCCGCGACTCGGCAGGGGACTTTGTATCATACCTCAACCTTTTTAAGAGTTACCAAAAGCACCACCATAAGGATATTTTCTGCGAGAAAAACTACCTCGATCCGATTGTTATGGCGGAAATCGCCAATATCACGACCCAGCTCGAAGAAATGGTAAATGAAATGGGAATTCCTATTCTTTCCGGCGGAAGTACGGAGGCATATCTCTGTGCCGTCTCCAAAGGCTTACTGCAATTCGTCTGTGCTCATTCAGGCAAAGGGACATATAAAAGCCTGACAGCGGAGCGAATTCAGATACATCCCGGGTCGGTAATGTTTCGCGATACGCCGGAGTTGATCGTTGCCGGAGAAATTGTAAGAACATCACGCATGTATGCGCGTTCCGTTTCTCCCCTGAAGCGGGAATGGCTTTATCAGATATCGCCAGTTCTCCCTGAAAATCTCCTTGTCATGGAGAAAGCTGAAAGAAGGCGTAAAAAAGTTGGAAAGGAAATTGCAGAACCCTGGCAGATTCGGCTGGGTAATGAAGTCTTTGCGCTGAAGCCGTACAGAGGGAATAAAAGGATTGCAGTTCTCCCCTGGGAAAAAATAGTTTCGGCTGCTGCCTGGCATAAAAGGGAACCGGTTTTGCTATCGAATATAAAAGGCACAATAATCTACCGGAATTATGAAATACTTACCGGTGAGAAATTAAGCGCCATACTTAAAATCATCCCATGGATAAATCCTGAAAAAGATCTTCTATTGCGAGAACAATGGAACAAAGGTTATGCAAGCCCGGAGCAGCTTCAAGAACTCTGTGATCAGCTTTCGAATATTCTTAAACTGGTTGTCATGAAAAAGAAAAAACCATTATTAGGGTTCGTCGCTCTCTACACGGACGGCATCGGCCGATACTGGTTTAAGAGCACCCGTGGATTTCATACGGCGCTATCACAGAGCCTGGCAAGCCTGGAAATCCTGGCCGATGAACTCGAAAATAACGTCGATTCCGCGCACAAGGCGGAGGTAAATGCGGCTTATAGAAGGCTCGCAGCTTTTTTTGACCGTTAACAAGTAAACTTTTCGAGAAAATCGGATAATATCGAAGCATCGATGGTTTCGACAAAGGTATCGCAGAGATTTCGTTGAAGTACCAGACGCAATTTTCCCCCCCGTTTCTTTTTATCCTGCCGCATGGCGCTGATAAACGCCTCCGCAGCGATCCGTTCCGAAAGTATGTAACCGTAACTTTTAAGGAGGGATTCAACTTTTTGAGCATACTCTTTGTCGGTCACCCCCAT
>JBFMGN010000522.1:0-3363 GCA_040752435.1 Spirochaetota bacterium | reverse complement strand
GTGGTTCTGCGGTTCTCGCCACTGCCTGCTGTTCCGAAAATGATGTCGAAGGTTTGGATTACGTTCCGCTGCAAGTTGAATATAACGAAAGATACTACGCCGCAGGGAAAATACCCGGCGGATTCTTGAAGAGGGAAGGCCGGCCAAAAGACAAGGAAGTCCTTGTTTCCAGATTGATCGATCGTCCTATGCGGCCGCTTTTCAGTAAAAATTTTAAGCGGGAAATCCAGATAATACCAACCACTATTTCTACAGACCAGATAAATCCTTCCGATATTATCGCCATGGTCGCTTCATCGGCTGCGGTCGTCGTATCGGATATTCCCTTTACCGGTCCTATCGGTGCGGTCAGGGTCAGCTCGCTGAACGGTGAATTGGTCATCAATCCGACTTTTCAGCAGATAGAAAACAGTGAACTGGATATTGTTGTCTCAGGTTCTGAAACCGGGATAACCATGGTGGAAGGGGGCGCACGGGAAGTTTCGGAAGAATTGCTGCTTAAAGCCATTGAAAAGGCGAAACCGGTGATCGCCGATTTGTGCAAAATTCAAAATAAGTTAAGGGAACTGGCAGGCAAAGAAAAAATTCGGGTTGATGAAACTGAAGAAGAACTTGAAAACAAAGAAGAAATCGTTGCGTATGCTTATCCAAAACTGGAAGAAGCATGCTTTGTCAAGGGAAAACAGATTCGGCAGCAGGCGATAAAGAATGTTAAAAAAGAAACCTTGGAATATTTCGCCGCGGCAATTCCAGAAGAAAAAATAAAACTTTTCGATAAGATCTTTGAGGAGCTTGAATCAACTATTGTAAGAAAATCCATACTCGAACGGCATGTCCGCACGGACGGAAGGGGGCTCGAAGATATCAGGTCGATCACCTGCGAAATTAATCTACTTCCCCGTACCCATGGAGCCGCGCTCTTTACCCGGGGAGAAACCCAGGCTCTGGCAGTTACGACTCTCGGAACCGTGTTTGACGAACAGATAATGGATGATATTGACAGCGATAAACGGTTTGATAACTTTTTGCTGCACTATAATTTTCCACCGTTTTCAGTCGGAGAAACCGGAAGGCTGGGTACAGGCCGGAGGGAAATCGGTCACGGCTTCCTTGCTAAACGGGCCCTGGCAGGGGTTCTGCCTGATAAAAAAGATTTCCCATATACAATTCGGGTTGTATCCGAGATACTTGAATCAAACGGATCTTCCTCCATGGCAACTGTCTGCAGCGGAACTCTTTCCCTCCTTCAAGCCGGCGTACCTATGAAACGGCCCGTTGCAGGCATCGCCATGGGCCTTGTAACGGACGAAAATAATACAGTTGTGCTAAGCGATATTCTGGGGGAAGAGGATCACCTGGGAGATATGGATTTTAAGGTAGCCGGAACTGAAAAAGGAATCACTGCCTTTCAAATGGACATAAAAATTGGGGGTCTAAGTTCTGAAATAATGGCGAAAGCTCTTGAGCAGGCAAAAAGAGGCAGGTTGCACATATTGGGCATAATGAATCAAACAATCAGCATCCCCATGAGTTCGATCTCGGAATATGCCCCGAAGATCATCACATTCAAGATTGATTCTGAAAAAATAGGAACAGTTATCGGACCCGGCGGGAAGACCATAAAAGCCTTATCGGAAACGAATGATGTCAACATAAATATTGAAAATGACGGGACCGTCACAATATATGGAAAAACAAAGAACACGGCGGAGAAGGCGGAAAGTCACATTCGCGCTCTCGTTGAAGAGCCGGAGATTGGAAAAGTATACGCCGGCACAGTCAAACGAATAATGGATTTCGGTGCCTTTATAGAAATCCTCCCCGGTAAGGAAGGATTATGCCATATTTCAAAATTATCACGCCAGCGGGTAAACTCGGTGACGGACGTTTTAAAAATTGATCAAAAGATTGACGTAAAACTCGTTGAAATAGATAAAATGGGACGGCTCAATTTAAGTTATATTGATGCAATCGACCCTTCGGGTGCGGATGAACAGCAAAACTCCAGGTCATTCAGAAGCCCCTCGCGCAGGAGAGCGCCGAGAGAGCCATCTCACAGATCAGGCAGAGAACCGAGGCAGAGAAGGGATTGATTTCAGAACATACCCTTTCAAACGGAACCAAGATCCTGCTGGAAACTGTTGAACATACCGATATCGTTTCGGTCGGATTCTGGTTTCTTCACGGCTCCAGAGATGAAAGTCTGGCCGAAAAAGGACTTTCTCATTTCATTGAACATATGTTTTTCAAAGGCACGGGAAAAAGGACCGCCTTTCAGATTGCTCTTGATATCGACCGGGTGGGAGGCATCTTAAATGCCTTTACTGAAAAGGAACAAAGCTGTTTTTACTGCACCGTAACAAAAGAGAATATTGACCTTGCTATTGAAATTCTTTCAGACATGATTTTTCATTCTACTTTCCGGGAAGAGGAGATTGAAAAGGAAAAACTCGTAATTATTAATGAAATTAAATCGGACGAAGATGTTCCGGAAGAGATTGCTTTCGAACTGCTTCTTTCGAAAATTTGGAAAAACCATGGTCTCTCCTATAAAATAACCGGAACCATAGATGATGTAAAGAAAATCTCCAGGGAAGTACTTATCGCTTTTTATCGTGAACGATACTCCCAGGCGAATCTCCTGGTTTCAATTGCGGGTAATTTTGAAGTAAACACTGTTTTATCTCAACTGGAGGTCTTGCTGCCAAAGGAAAAGGGTACAGTCTTTATCCCTCGGCGAATACAACCGGTTGCCAATCCGGTGTGGGAATATGTTTCCGGCAAATTTAACCAGGTTCAAGTATACACCGGTATCCATTTTCCTGTTCCGGCGGATATCTATGAATTTTACTACTTTCTGGTATTCAGTACCGCCTTCGGAGAATCTATGAGTTCCCGGTTATTCCAAAAGATACGGGAAAATAAAGGTCTATGTTATTCGATTTGTGCATTACGGTATTTCTTTTCATGTACTGTCTTGTGGACAATCTACGCAAACACCGCCCCGAACCTGTTAAGTGCGCTTGTTGTCTCGCTTAAAACCGAACTGAAGGAGATTATTGATACCCCCCCGGGCCATCAGGAAATTGAAGATGCGGTGTCCCACATTATCGGAGGCATCATGCTGGCTAAAGATGATATGGAGACCAGGATGAAAAGGCTGGTTCGCCAGTTTCTCTTAGGCGGAGAGATGCATGATTACCCCAAGGCCATTGAAATACTTAAGACCATCCGATGTGAACATATTACAACTATCATAGAAAAATATTTGAAAAATAATAATTTTTTCCTGCTGGCATACGGAACCAAAAAAATTGTACGTCTAAAGAAAGTACCTTTTTCACTTAATGTACCGCTTAGTTG
>JBFMGN010000521.1:0-3367 GCA_040752435.1 Spirochaetota bacterium | reverse complement strand
CCACGTGAAATTTGCGTCTGTCGGAAGCAACTTCCTTCGGAACATCAACCGATATTAATGTTCCAGGGGCAATTCCGTTTTTGGACATGAAGGACTTTGAAAAGAAGATCAGGCTCAAGCCGGAGTATCCACTCTCAATTTTCCTCCCACTTAGGGTGATTGCGAATTCCATTTCCCAATCCTCATGTATCCTTAATGTGAATTTTTACTTTCAGATTGTCAATCTGTTCATCCACCTTTGCCATACTTTTGTTTTTAATTATATCAACTATCAAATCCCTCATTGAATCAGGGACTCCTTCCTCATCGGGATTGGGTAAATCGTCCGTATTGTTGCACATCCTTATGGACAGAAGAGAATAATATTCATACAAAGTGTCGTCATGGTTGATTGCATACTTCTCGATAGCATCTTTTATATTCTGGAGGGTCAGAATATATTTATCATCCTCCCCAGGGGCTTCCACCGCTCCCGTCATTGAAATCGCCAATCGTAGAAGTTGTTCGATCTCCGAACCTGTATAATTATATTTTGAGACCATTTTGGCTATCTTCAGAAGATTGTTGAATGTTTCGCTTTCATTATTGCCTTTTATCCCATCGCCATATTCGAGCCCCTTGATAACACCATGAGACATAGCTTCGAATATCTTGGCTCTTGCAATATTTGAATATGGCAAAAGAACAGGAAAAATTCTGTCGAATCGCCTCAATTGGGCGGGATCAAGTTTGTCCGGCCTGTTGCTGGCGGCAAGCCATACCATTTTCCCTCTGTACTTGTTATCTCCCATTATCTGTAGTATGCGACCGAAAACTCTCTGATCAGTCGCATGTGCATCCCCACTGCCAGTCTTGGCTCTCTGACTTATCATCTGGTCGTACTCGTCAACAAAAACCACCACGGGAGCCATATCCTTCAATATGCCTATGGCAACCTCAAACTGCCTCTCCGTCTCACCAACATACATTGAACGAAATTGTCCCAAAGATACCATTGGTACTTTGCTTTCATATGCGAAAGCCTCGGCGATGATGCTCTTCCCGGTTCCCGGCGGACCTGTCAGGAGTACGGCTTTCGGTACCTTTTCCGTCTTCCCGATTTTCATTTCGCCCGCAATTTCTCGGAAATATTTTTTTATACTGTCCAGCCCGCCGACGGAGTCGAAATCTCCCCTCGGCTCAACTTCAACCAGCAGTTTCCCACTTTTCTTGTGAAGAAAAGCCCTGCGTTTGCTGGTTATAATGTCCGGTGTTATTCCAAGAGGTTCTCCGTTGTCTTTTTCTGCCTTCCAATCCTCATAGAGCGCCCATCGGTTTATCTCATCCAGTTCCTTCAAGGTAAATCCGGAGGTTCTTTCTGAAATATATTCAAGACACCTCTGTTCATCCGGACAGTCCGCTTCATCTCGAGCGAATGGCTCTGGTTTGATTATTGAAAGTCCTGGTATTTCAGAAAAAGCAGGTTTTGTCTCGCCTGTTTCGCTTTTTGCCTCGTCTCTTTTAGAACGCAAAAAATAGAGAAATTTCAGTTTCGTTTCTTTTGATGGGGAAGGTATTTCAAGAAAGACGACTCCGGATTCGTTTGAAAGATCGCTATACAACAAGTTTTTGTCATCGGTGAACGCAATGAAGAGGTTACCTATTTCCTCAACAGATGAATCGTTCGCCATCCTTCTTATGAACTCAACATTACGTGAGTTAACATTCGCTCTCTCCGCCTCTGGAACCAGATGGTGAAAATAGTCCACAAAAACCGTAACACGCCGAGGCTCGTTTTGCCGCCCCCTGAAATCCGCTCTCATAATGTTCTCTACCAGACCGAGAGATATGGTGTCCTCTTCCGACGGTGGGATGCGAATCTGGGCAGGCGTTAGATGCCCTTCGAGCTGGACTCTGTTCTGGAGCTTCAGGGATGTTTCCCAGAAATCCTTTTCATCTTGTGTGAATGTTCCCAGTTCACCTGTCAGGCTATATGTTAAAACTGCCCTGAAGGGGCCGGGCCCTGAATATCTCACGAGATCATTATGCAGAAAGTCGCGCACATGCCGCTCCAGCATGAGTTTTACCGGCTCCGACTCGTTCTCAAGAATAACGTAATCGAAAATGTTGTGGTACAATACAAATACTCCTTTCTTCTTGACAACATAGTCAGCAGTGAGTTCCTTGAACCATGAAGGCAGTTTGTATTGTCGTTGCTCCGCCCTATCTTTAACAGGTATTGCGTATTTTGATTTCAGGGCATCTGTTGATGTGTCTTTCCCCTTAACATCGGTGTCTTTTTTTGCTCCCATGCTCACCAACTCCTGTGCTATATGCAGGGATGTGACGAAATCACCCGGATGTCAACGCCCTGCTTCTTGATTTCCTTCACAAACGTTTCTATAAACTCTTCCGGCCCTCTTGTGACGATTCTTCCGTCCGGATATACCGCAACTTGATACGTCCGCATTAACTTCTGTGGTTGTCTCATTCCTTCAGTTTCAAAGTTTGTCTTTCCGTCGTTGTCTGCTTTCTTCTTCTTTTTTTGGTTTTTGGGCGTTTGTCTGAGTATGTGTCTTCCGCCATCGTTGCGCTCAAAGTGATTGCGCTTCCTTTTTCCTTTGTTATCTTCACACGTTCCTTTCCAAATAGATTCTCCATCGCTTTTTGGGCTGCTTCCAACAGAGATGCCGCTCTTTCCATGTTTTTCCCTTCGCTTCTCATTTCTGAAAGAACAAGTCCTACTCCCTTTTTTCTCCATTCGTTTTGCAATTCCCATGATAGTCTCGCCCCCTCCGCGTTGCATTCCTCTTCATCCGCAAACGCGTCGTGAGATATAGAAATTACCACTTTACCATCTTTCTCAATAAGATACGTCGCGGAATACAGTTCTTGTCTTTCTTTGTTGAGTTTAATAGCTGAAAAGCTTACCGTTCCATCTATATTGTCGTGTCTTTCGAACTTGGAAGTATCGTATCCAAGGTGATTAAAGACATTTTTAGTGACTTCCTCCCATGCGGGCCTTGACTTACTCTGAACGAAATGTTCAGACAGTTTTCCGAAATCAATGCTCTTTAGCAACTGATCAACCTCGGAGAAACGCATATCATCGAGTTTCTCGGCTGCTGTCGTTATCGTCTTTTCCGCTGTTATGATGTCTCTATAAAATTGGGTTTTTCTGTCGTTGGCATTTCCGCTTTTTTCTATTTCTTCTTTTAACAGGCCGATACCGGTTTTCAAGAAGTAGTATGAATCAATCGTCTTTTTGTTGGCGGCCGAACTCATCTCCTGGGAAAAAAGATGGAGATAGTCTAATTCCGCCATGATCCTCTCATTCGCTTTCTTTATATCGTTTCTTCTTATCAGTTCCCTGATTTCCTTGTATTTT
>JBFMGN010000520.1:0-3374 GCA_040752435.1 Spirochaetota bacterium | reverse complement strand
AGTGGGAACGCTCGGGTTTAAGACTAGGTTTTTCAAATGTTGAGGAAGAAAATATTAATAGAGGGATAAAAATCTTAAGCGAAGTTTTGAAGGCTAAGTGAAGAAAAAATAATCAGGAGAAAAATATGGAAAAATCAACTTTCACTGTTAAAAAAGGTCTTGCCCAAATGCTCAAGGGCGGTGTCATCATGGATGTAGTCACACCAGAACACGCAGTAATAGCGGAAACGGCGGGGGCTGTGGCGGTTATGGCGTTGGAACGTGTACCGGCAGACATTCGTTCTTCCGGCGGAGTCGCCCGGATGAGCGATCCCGCCCTGATCGAGTCTATCATGAAAGCTGTAACTATACCGGTTATGGCCAAAGTCCGCATAGGCCATTTTGTCGAAGCCCAGATCCTTGAGGCTCTGGGGGTTGATTACATCGACGAAAGCGAAGTACTCACGCCAGCCGACTTAAGCCACCATATCGATAAGCATTGTTTCAAGGTTCCTTTTGTCTGCGGCGCGCGGGATCTGGGCGAAGCCCTCCGTAGAGTTGGTGAGGGTGCCGCCATGATCAGAACCAAGGGCGAGGCCGGAACCGGAAATGTAGTGGAGGCAGTTCGCCATATGCGCACGGTTATGGATGAAATCCGTAAACTCAAAGGTATGCCCAAAAGTGAACTCATGGCTGAGGCGAAAAACTTAGGTGCACCCTATGAACTCCTGGTCGAAGTAGCGGAGACAGGCAGGCTGCCGGTAGTCAATTTCGCCGCCGGAGGAATAGCTACTCCGGCAGACGCCGCCCTCATGATCCAATTGGGAGCCGACGGGATATTCGTCGGTTCCGGAATATTCAAATCT
Source organism: Spirochaetota bacterium (assembly GCA_040752435.1). GTDB lineage: Bacteria > Spirochaetota > Spirochaetia > SPDA01 > JBFMGN01 > JBFMGN01. The sequence continues at coordinate 2,529 of JBFMGN010000520.1, read as the reverse complement.
GCGGAGCCTGCTCTTCGGGCGAAAGCCATCGTTGCAGCGACGACACACTATGACGATCCTCATATCATTGCAGAAGTTTCCAAAGAGCTGGGGGATGCCATGCAAGGGATTGATGTTTCCGTTCTTGAGGAGGGAAACAGGCTGGCAGTCAGAGGGTGGTAAGATGAGAATAGGTATACTGGCTTTACAGGGCTCATTTGTAGAACATGCGGAAGTCCTTAACGCCTTACAGGCCGAAACAGTCCTTGTAAAAAAACCTGAACATCTAGAGAACCTGGATGGTTTGATTATTCCAGGGGGGGAAAGTACGACAATCTGGAAACTTATAATAGCATTCAACCTCCGGGAAAAACTTGTACATTGGGGCAGGTCCGGCTTACCGATTTATGGAACCTGTGCGGGATTGATACTTCTATCCGAAAAGGTACTGGATTCGGAACAAGAATCTTTAGGTCTCATAGGCATTACCGCGAAACGGAATGCCTTCGGCCGGCAGCTCGATAGTTTTGAAGAATCGCTTTCAATTCCCATACTGGGGGAAGAGCCTTTTAACGCGGTATTCATCCGCGCTCCGCTGATAGTACAAACCGGTCCGGCGGTTAAGATACTGGCAAAACTTAAGAATGGGATGATGGTCGCAGCTCAGGAGAAAAATACGATTGTCTCGGCTTTTCACCCCGAATTAACCGGGGATATACGTTTTCATAAATACTTTCTTGAAATTGCAGCAAAATTCCGGCATAGTATGGGACACCAGGTTTCAAATGCTGAATGAAAAGAAACATAGCGGAATTTGCCCCAACAATCACTCTTGCCGGCCTGTTCTTTTTTAGCTTTTTTATCAGAGTCGTTTTCTCACCCATCCTTCCTGCAATAGAAAAAGACCTGTCCCTGACCCACACCCAGGCTGCGGCTTTCTTATTTTTTATATACATCGGTTTCAGCATGGCGATGTTTTTATCCGGCTTCCTTTCGGGCAAAATCAACCACCACCGTACAATTTTCATATCCATTCCGATAGTTTACCTGATCGGGAACGGGTTTTTCCCGGCGGTACTGGGTATATTTGGGGATAAGGGTTCTTTTGCAACCGGCTTCGCCCTGGCTGGGATAATATTCACCCTAAGTGCCGCATTCACTTTTGCACTGAAATCCCCGGAAAGATAACCATTTATAATTCTTTGCAAATAGCAGCACGAAAAGCATGAAGAAATTTCACACAGAGTACACAGAGATTAAGGAGCCCAATAAGGGTGCAGGCAACATGCAGGGCTGCTCCTGCCTGGATTATGATGCTTAAGGTGAAGTTCTTTCAAAATATAAGCCCCCTTCGAGGGCGAGAAGCTATGGCGAGCATATGGGGTAGTCCTCGAAGGGGACGGAAAAAGTATTAATGGTTGCAACCTTCCGTATCATTCCGCGTGATTCCGCGGCTAATTTCCCCCTCTGTGTTCTCTGCGCGAAATTCCAAACTATCATAAAGTTTTTATACACGAAGAATTGTTTCACCTGGGTTCGAAGGGTAAACCTTAATTGACGGAATAGAGGTTCATAAAGCGGTGGCAATAATATTAGCCATATCCGCACAAGCGCCAGGAAGAAAAACGGTGCGATTGTAAAAGGTATTTCATTTTAGTATAATGAAGATACTACGAGCTTACGCTTGTAGTATCACCCTTCGAGTGCGAGAAGCTTGGGTGATAAAGGTGGGTAGCTTCGTTCCGTATGGTACGGCCTTCGACCGATTGTAGTATCGCCCATACTATAGGCTAATGTCTATAGTATGGGCGATGAACGGAATCACGGCAGAAGAAAATTTGTATTGAAAGAGGTTGCTAATGAATAAACGCGCCCGGATGCTGCTAATCATTCTTGCACCAGTGGTTGTAATTTTCGTAACGGCTGCTTTAATCCCGTTTTTTTCGACAGACACAACCCTATCGTTTTCGGTTGTCGATGCCGTGTCCAAAGAATGGATTTGGGGGGTAAAGATGTCTGTTCAAAACCGTGTAATAGAAGGCCATTTTCGGAAAGACTTTGTCTTTGCCCACCTTAAACCGGGCGATTTTGAGTTTCAGGTATCAGCACCGTATTACACGGAAAAAACAATGCCTGTAAAATTAAAGCGGGGCGGGAATAGGCTGAAAGATCCGATTGAGCTTCAAGGTTACGAAATCCCCGATCTAGACCGATTTATTGTGTTTGAGAACTTAACCGGGAGCGAGGTTCTACTGGAGTTAAGACCGGTAGGGAAGGATACCAAGGCGATTACCAATCATCCCTGCCTGGATTTAAAAATCGCAGCCAGAATTTACGAGGAAATGAAAGACGGCGTGTGGGCGCAGACCGAAATAAAGAGCGGTGCTTCAAGGGGTAAAGTAATCTACAGCGGTCTGGTCGACTGGGAATGGGATTCTGAACCAGAAACACTTTTTCGATATGCAGGGAAAATCCCACTGGCGGACATACAAAAGACCTCTGCTCCATATCTTGTAATCGATTATCTTTTCCTGGTTCCCGATCCCAGGA
>JBFMGN010000052.1:0-10868 GCA_040752435.1 Spirochaetota bacterium | reverse complement strand
GCGTACACGCGCGTCTCTTGCGAAACATCTAAAAAACACCTTTCAAGGAAGGATTGAGCCTGATGATATTGAGACGGTAATCGAGGAACTGTTTTTGAAGGGAAAGCTCTCAGAAACGGGGAATCGTCTGAGTTATGACTTGTAATAAAGTGTTAAGATGTATTTACAAGGCGGCTGTATAACCATTAAACTCGTATTAACGAACAAGATCGTACAATAACGGTTTATCCATTGAAGCCAGTATTATGAAAAAAGATATTTTCAATCTACATGGTGTGAGTGACCATAGTATTAAGTGTACATACTATAATTCGGAGAAATCCGGACGTCTTGCCGTCTTTTTTCCTGGATTCAACTATTCAGCGGAAGCTCCATTTTTCTATTACTTGGCTAACTCTGTTCTTTTCTGGGGAATTGATCTTCTCTCACTGGATTTCAGGTATCCAGAATGTTTAAGCTTTCTCAATAGTAACGATGCTTACAGAACGAATATGGTAAGAACCGAAGGAAAGATAGTTTATGATTATATTTTGAATAGACTGCCATATAAAGAGCTCTTATTGGTGGGAAAATCACTCGGTACTGATTCCATAATCGGAATACTTGATAATACTTTAGTGGACATTAATCACTCTTTTATTTGGGCTACTCCTTTCCAGAACCATCTTAAGCTGGCGAATTTACTTATGGATTTACAGGCACCTTCCCTGTTTTTGTGGGGTACAAAGGATCCATATTTTTCAATTGACACAATCAACAAAATAGAAAAAAATCCTAATATTACCATAAAGCTGTTTGAAAATGCCGGGCATTCCTTTGAAGCCGGAGACAATCCAATAGATTCCATCGAGATGTTAAAGAAAGTAATAGAAGAAGTTTCGTCGTTTATTAAGAGAATTTGGACGTTATACTAAAACAAAATGCGGCAATCTATAATTAGAGTAATATTTATAATCCTGATTGCAGCCGTCGTAATCGGATGTGACCAATCGACCAAGTTCATGGCCCGAAAAACTCTTAAAAACCTCGGAACCGTGAAAGTCGTGGATGATATTTTTATCCTACGCTATGTGGAAAATAACGGCGCTTTCTTAAGTTTCGGTTCAAACTGGTCTCCCCGGCTAAGATATTTCGTGTTTATACTTTTTCCTATTCTGCTCCTGTCAATATTTATTATTTATATTTTGAAATCAAAAAAAGCAAATATATGGCAGATTATCGCCTTTGCATTTATAACGGGCGGCGGTATAAGCAATTTAATCGATAGAATTATTTTTAATGGCTATGTTACCGATTTTATGAATCTTGGTGTTGCAACTATGCGTACCGGTATATTCAATTGTGCGGATTTGTTTATCCTGGCAGGTATAATCATCATTCTTATAATGTCGAAGGAAATTTTCTGGAAGCGAAAAAAGTAAAAACTATAACCAATCAGATAATGTTAATGGCAATGCCAAGGTCTTGAATAACACGCATATATTCATCTGGAATTCCAGTGTCTGTAATGATTACATCGAAGTCTTTCAAATCTGCAAAATAGGTCGCCCTGACTCTTCCAAACTTGGATGAATCCACAAGGAGAATTTTAATTAAACTTGAACCGAGAACGGCTTTCTTTATCGCTACTTCATAGGGCAGCCCGGTAGTCACACCCAGGGTTGCATTTACTGCCCGGGCGGAGATGAAGGCCTTGTTGGCCCTCTGGCGCTTGATAAATTCAATGCTTTCCGGGCTTTCAAACACCAAAGTGTCTTCGTGGAAGTACCCGCCGGGGAATATTATTTTGCAGTTTTTCTTATTCCTGATTCCAGTAAGTATATTCAGGGCATAGCAGATAACTGTCAAGGAAATATCGTCAGATATAAAATCGCTCATGAACCCGGTGGTAGAACCTCCGTCAACGATAATAATATCTCCCGCTTCGATAAGCGAGGCGGCAAAGCGGGCGATACGCTTTTTCTCATCAATCATTACCGACTCTTCATCCCTCAAAGAGTAGTGCGGTTCGTTCTCTTTAGCCTTTAGGCCGGAACCCCGGTTCACAGCGCCAATTGCGACGCCGCCATGTATAAATCTTAGAACATTTTCTTGTACCAGAAGATTTAAATCTCTCCGGATAGTCATGTGAGACACTTTGAGTTTCTCCGAAAGCTCCCGTACCGTGGCTGTACCGTAAATTCTTACGGTGTGCATTATTTTATTTAGTCGTTCTCGGCGCGCTTCCATAACCTTAAATCCATCTTAAACCTGTTTTAGACTGTATAGAGAGTACTATTGTTTTCTCTAATCAACTGCCTGTATGTAACAGGCATTCTCTTATCGGTTATGATAATATTAAAATCTTTCAAATCGGCAAAATAGGAAGACTGAATTTTATCAAATTTCGAGGAGTCTGCGAGCAGAATTTTGACCAGAGATGATTGCATGACAGCCTTTTTTGTTTCAATTTCATACGGATTAGAACACATAACCCCTAATACCGCGCTGATGGCAGAGGCTGAAATGAAAGCTTTATGTGCCCTGTGCTGCCGTATGAGACCGACCCCTTCGGGGCTTTCAAACATCCGGGTGTTATTGTGGAAGTACCCCCCGGCAAAAATTAATTTGCAGTTTTCTCTGTTCTGCAGTTTGAGTAAAACATTGGTGGTATAGCAGAGAATTGTTAAGGGTAAATTGTCCGGGATAAACTGCGGGAGATAAGCAGTCGTTGAGCCGGCATCGATTATTACCGTGTCGTTGGCCTCGATAAGAGAAGCAGCTTTCTTGCAAATCCGTATTTTTTCTTTCGCCATTACACTCTCTGCCCGTGACAGGTAGTAGGGGCTTAAGGCATGCTCTGCAATATTTCCAGGGGCGTATACCGCCACTCCGTTTATCAGTTTGACTAGATTGTTCCCTGCCAGGGTTTCAAGATCTCTTCGTATGGTCATATGCGAGACATCAAATTTTTTTGATAGATCGGCGATGGTTACCACTCCATTTTTTTTCAAACAGGCTACCAGTTCCCGTGCCCGGCTGTGCTTTTTTTTCATTGACCTTCTCTTGACAAATCGCGAAAATGGTGTTAAAAAAGTATCATATATATGTTATTTTAATAACAAATGTGAACATTTGCAACATATTTAATATTAATCAGATGAGAGAGGGAGCAGTGTTATGGCTGAGATAAATGGGGAGGCTTTAGGGATGATCGAGTGCAGAGGCTTTGCCGCGATGGTGGAAGCCTCGGATGCAATGGTAAAAGCGGCGAAGGTGGAGCTTACAGGGTTCGAAAAGACAGGCGGAGGGTATGTAACCGCAGTGGTCAGGGGAGATGTGGCGGCTGTAAGAGCGGCTCTCGATGCCGGAAGCAAAGCTGCGGAACGGGTCGGTGAAGTCATTTCAACCCATATCATTCCGAGACCTCACCTGAATGTTGATCAGGTTTTACCGCTGGGCCGAAAAAAAAGGAGTAAAAAATGACCGGAATTGATTTAAGAACCTATATTTTCCTCGATTCTCTGCAGTTGCAGATGGCATCCTACCTGGCCACGGTGTCCAAGGGATATTTCCCAGTTGCCGACCAGGCGTGTACAATCATCGAAATATCGCCCGGTATTGAAATAAACCGGCTTACCGATATTGCCCTTAAAGCCACGGATGTAAAACCCGGTATTCAGATCGTTGAAAGACTTTTCGGCTTGCTGGAAGTGCATTCCGACAGCCAGGGGGATGCGCGGCAGGCAGGCGCATCCGTATTGAAAGATATGGGACTTACAGAAGCAGACCGGACAAAACCTACCATCCTGACCAGCCAGCTAATCAAAAATGTAACGGACCATCATGCCCAAATGATCAATAAAGTACGTTATGGGAATATGGTACTTCGAGGGGACACACTGTACGTTTTGGAACTTGCCCCGGCCGGGTATGCATACTATGCAGCCAATGAAGCTGAAAAAGCATCACATATAAACATTATCAATGTGACCGGCTTCGGAAGTTTCGGGCGCGTCTATATAGCCGGAGACGAGGCGGAGGTTGTTATCAGCAAGGAAATTGTGGAAACCCGTCTGGCCTCAATTTCCGGAAAAACTGCCGATGGCAGAAAAGAATAGTGTAATAGGTCGTTTATTTATGGAAGTTAAGGAGTAAAGAAAATGGCAGAAATATTTGAAAACGCTTTAGGTATGATCGAGTGCAGGGGCTTTGCCGCGATGGTGGAAGCATCAGATGCCATGGTCAAGGCAGCCAAAGTAACGTTGACTAATTGGGTGCAGACAGGCGGGGGCTATGTCACGGCCGTAGTCCGGGGTGATGTAGCGGCGGTGAAGGCGGCGCTCGATGCCGGCGGTAAGGCGGCTGAAGGGGTGGGGGAAGTTATTTCAGTGCATATCATTCCACGGCCTCATACCAATGTCGATGAAGTCCTTCCGCTGGGACTTAAATCCGTAAAGGAGAAATAGAAGGATAATGGTATTAGCCAGGGTAATCGGTACGGTCGTATCCACCAGCAAAGAACCGCGGATTGAAGGCATCAAGTTTCTCCTTCTGGAAAAGATCGATGCGGCTACCATGGAAGGGAAAAATGACTTCGTGGTTGCCATGGATTGTGTCGGCGCTGGACCGGGGGAGATTGTTTTTTACGTATCGGGCAGCAGTGCCCGCATGACCGCTATAACCGAAGGAAAGCCCAGCGATGCCGCAATAACTGCGATTGTTGACAATATAGAAATACGGGGCAAGCTCGTCTACCAGAAGGATCAGGCGTAACAATGATATTGGGCAGGGTGGTCGGCACAGTTGTCAGCACAAGGAAAAACGATAGCATCCAGGGGGCAAAGTATCTTTTGGTAGAACGGTGTGATCAGAGAACCCGGCCCGTCAAGGATTATATCGTGGCCCTCGATCCTTTGGATGCCGGACCGGATGAAATCGTAATTCTTTCCCAGGGGAGTTCCGCCCGCCAGATGGAAGTAAGCGATAAAAAACCGATAGATGCCGTTATCGTTGGGATAGTGGATTTAATAGATGAGTTGGGAAAAGTAGTATATAGAAAATAACTATGGAAATAGACGAAAAAAGCATTCGGCTGGTTGTCGAAGAAGTGTTAAAAAATCTGGTACTTGAATCCAAATCTCCTCTAAAAACTCCGGCTGGGAAATCCGGTATATTTAATGATATTGATCATGCCATACGGGCTGCTTCCTATGCCCATAAGGAGTTACTGGCCCGGACACTTGAAACGCGAAGAAATATAATTAAAGCCATGAGGAATGCTGTTTTGCAGATACTTGACCCGATATCGTTAATGGCGGTTGAAGAAACGGGTCTTGGCAGGAAAGATCATAAGATATTAAAAAACAAATTAGCCGCGGAAATGACGCCGGGAGTGGAAGATCTCCAGCCGGTGTCATATACTGATGATCACGGTCTTATGTTGACGGAAAATGCGCCTTACGGAGTTATCGGCGCCATTACGCCCTCCACAAATCCCACGGAAACCATTATCAATAATTCAATCAGTATGATTTCCGGGGGGAATGCGGTGGTCTTTAATCCGCATCCCAATGCAAAAAATGTTTCCTGCTATTTAATAACGATGTTAAACGAAGCCATCGTCTGCGCCGGGGGTCCGGAAAATGTCATCACCACCATTGCCGGGCCCACCATCGAATCCGCCCAGCAATTATGGGCGCATCCTTTAATATCCCTCCTGACCGTAACCGGAGGTCCGGGTGTCGTCAGGGCTGCCATGAAAAGCGGTAAAAAAGTAATTGCAGCCGGCCCCGGGAACCCGCCCTGCGTTGTGGATGAGACGGCGGACATTGCGAAAGCGGCGCGGGACATTGTAAACGGCGCCGGGTTCGATAACAATATTGTCTGCATCGACGAGAAAGAAATACTGGCAGTGGATTCCATCGCGGACGCTTTAAAATCCGAAATGAAAAAACACGGCGCGTTTGAGTTAAACCGTCATCAGATTCAACCGCTGACGGAAAAAGTGATTGCCGACCCGGGGCGAGAGGGACACGAAGGCCAGGCGAATAAAGAATATATCGGGAAAGATGCGTGGTATATCGCCTCCCGCGCCGTAGGTCTTGATGTACCTAAGGGGACGCCTATTCTGTTATGTGAAGTCGACCCTTCCCATCCCCTGGTATGGACGGAACAGTTGATGCCGTTAATACCATTGGTGAGGTTCAGCAATGTTGATACGGCAATTGATTTTGCGGTTAGGTGCGAACATGGTTTCAGGCATACGGCTTCGATGCATTCCAAGAATATCGAGAAACTTTCCCGTATGGCTAAAGTCATGAATTGTTCTTTGTTTGTAAAAAATGGTTCAAACTTTAACGGTATGGCCGCCGGGGGCGCCGGTTATACTTCTTTTACCATCGCAAGCCCTACCGGCGAAGGCTTTACCCGGGCCAGGACTTTTACCCGTGAAAGGCGGTGTTCACTAATCGATTATTTCAGGATTGTATAGGAAGGAAAGCAAATGAAGCTGGGAAGAGTGACGGGGAGCGTAGTCTGCGAGCGTAAAGCGGATTCCTTTGAAGGGATAAAATTGCTCCTTGTCCAGCCTATAGATGAATATTTCAAGGATGCCGGCGAGATGTTCGTGGCATGCGATACGGTACAGGCCGGAGTAGGTGATATCGTTATTTTTGAAGGCGGCCGGGAGGCCGCACTCTGCCTGGATAACTGGTACAATCCCTCCGATGCCACCATTATGGGAATTGTCGATTCCATTGACGTCGACCCATCCCAGGGAGAGTAGGGTGATCTTAAGCCGGGTTGTCGGTAACGTTGTTTCTACCGTTAAGCACGGATTTTTACACGGGCACAAACTGATGATAGTTCAGCCTGTCTGCCCGGATGGCAAGCCCAAGGGGAAATCGATGATTGCTATCGATACTGTACAGTCAGGAATCGGAGATACAGTCCTTGTCCTTGATGAAGGTAATTCTGCCAGAACGATCGTAGGAGATAAAATGGCGCCTGTCAGAACCGTTGTGGTCGGGATTGTAGACAACATTGAATGGGAATTGTTAAGGAAGCAAGGATGAAGGGTAGTGTAGAACCAATGGACGCTATCAATCAAAGAGATAACGTAAGCAGAATCGCAATCGGGTCGGATCATGGCGGTTTTGAGAGCAAGGAATATTTAAAAAAATACATTGAACTTTTAGGCTACCGGGTAACGGATGTAGGAACATACAGCCAGGAGAGTGTGGACTATCCGGATTTCGCCGTAAAAGTCGCTCGAAAGGTTGCAAGCGGTGAATGCGACCGCGGAATAATGATTGACGGTGCAGGTATCGGTTCAAGTATGGTATGCAACAAGGTAAAGGGTATTCGAGCCGCCCTCTGTTATGACCTGAAAACAATCAAAAATAGCCGGGAACACAACAATGCCAATATCCTGACCCTGGGCGGCCCCCTTCATTCGCCCGACGAATTATGTGAAATGGTTAAGGTGTGGCTGGAAACCCGTTTTGCCGGAGGCCGACACTGGCCGCGGATTAATAAAATGATGGCTGTAGAAAAAGATAGAAATTTCAAGGTGTAAAGGATACTTATCATGATAGATAAAGAAATTATAGATAAAATAACTCAGGCAGTATTGGCAAAACTGGTTGAAAAAAATCAGGCGTCAGTCAGTGCAGCCTCAAAAAGTCAAAGTTCCGGTGGTGTAGCTTTAAGTTCTACCGCGAGTTCCAGGGTACTAATCCCTTCCGATATTGCACCATATATTGATCATACCCTTTTAAAAGCCGAGGCGACCCAGGCACAACTTGATAAGCTCTGTGATGAAGCGGTTAAGTATCATTTTTGTTCTGTCTGTGTCAATTCGGTCTGGGTTGCTTACTGTGCCAGACGACTTCGCGGCACCGGCGTTAAGGTATGTACCGTGGTCGGTTTCCCTTTAGGCGCCATGGCAGGTAGAAGTAAAGGATTTGAAGCGAGGCATGCGATTGAAGAAGGTGCCACCGAGATAGATATGGTAATGAATATAGGCGCCCTTAAATCGGGGAACCTCAAGCTGGTGGAAGATGACATAAAATGGGTCTTGCGGTCCTGCCGGCAGAATATCACCACGAAAGTCATTATCGAAACGGCTCTACTAACCGATGAAGAGAAGGTCATTGCCTGCCAGATAGTTAAGAATTCCGAAGCGGATTTCGTAAAAACCTCGACCGGTTTCTCAACCCACGGGGCCAAAGCCGAAGACGTTGCCCTTATGCGGAGAACCGTGGGACCAAAGATGGGTGTCAAGGCCGCCGGCGGTATACGGAGCTTTGAAGATGCTAAGAAAATGATAGAAGCAGGCGCAACCAGGCTTGGTACCAGTTCGGGGGTGGCAATTGTCACAGGCGAAACCAGTAAGACCAATTATTAAATAGTATCTATCGGACAGGGCTTTTAGATACGTCTGGAATCTGAACGCGGAACTTAAAAAAAGTATTCATATCTTGCCAAATTCGAATATACCATATATAAAATGTAACATTATGAATGACTTATATAAAAGCATTGTTGACAACCTGTATGATGCCGTCTACTTTGTTTCTTCGGATAGGAAAATTATATACTGGAATCACGCGGCCGAGGAGTTGACCGGCTACACTTCGGATGAATTGATAGGCCAGGATTGCGATGCCAACTTGCTTCTCCATGTTGATGATGTTTGTAACCAGTTGTGTTTTACAAACTGCCCCCTCGAAAAAACATTGAGAGACGGCCAGAAGAGGGAAGAAAAACTCTTTTTACGCCATAAAAATGGACAAAAAATTCCGGTACATATACGGATCGCCCCTATAAAAAATTCAAAGCAGGAAAAAATCGGGGTGGTAGAGATTTTCTGCGACCTCACTGGTACTGAAGTTATTAAACAAAAATTGGAGGAACTTGAAAAATTTGCACTATTCGATCCGTTGACAAGTGTTGCTAACCGACGTTTTCTTGAAATGAATTTAAATGCAAAAATGGAAGAAATGCGACGTTATAACTGGAATTTCGGCCTGCTTTTCATTGATATCGACAATTTTAAAATGATTAATGATCAGTACGGGCATAAAACCGGGGACGAAATATTGAAACTTGTTACAAAAACCCTCGTTGATTCTTTGCGGCCATTTGATCTTATCGGACGAATCGGCGGTGATGAGTTTGTTGTACTAATCGAAAATTGCAATGAGTCCGGTCTTTTATCAGTCGCACGGAGATGTGGAGCATTGGTTGAAAAGTCCTCCATGACACTAAATGAAGGGCATCTACGGGTAACCCTGTCCATCGGCGGGACGCTTCTTAAACCGGATGATACCCTGGAGACCTTGCTTGAACGGGCTGATCACTTGATGTACGCGAGCAAGTATATGGGCAAGAATAAGGTAACCGTCAAATAGGTTATTTACGCTAATCTGCGAAGCCTTGGAATAAAGAGAAAAATCAGCATGGCTGCAATAAGGATTACGGAACACCCTCCTATTATCGTAATTACTTCGCCGAGCGATTCGGCCATTGCACCGAAAATCAGACCGCCTAGAGGCATAAAACCAAAAAATGTAAGGCTGTAGATGCCCATAATCCGGCCTCTAAAACGGTCATCCACAAGGCTCTGGACAAGTGAGTTGGCAAGATTGAATACGAGGATTAACCCCGCCCCTGTGAATACAAGTACGAGCAGGGATAGCGGAAGATAACGAATGAATGAAAACACGATGAGCATAGAAGGAAATACGAAGGTTCCGACTGTAAGCAGTTTTCCCTTGAACTGAAAGCGCCCTAAAGAGGCAATAAACAGTGTTCCGATAAGAGCTCCTATTCCTCTGGCCGATTGGAGAAGTCCATTGGTCTTTGCATCCCCGCCAAGCACTTTAACAGCCCAGGCAGGAATCAATGTCACAAATGCCATTCCGAATAGACTTACAATTGCGATTAGAAAAATGAGGCCGCGAATTGCACGATGTTTCACTACGTAGCGTAATCCTTCTTTAAGATCTGAAATTGTGGAAGTTTTCTGAGGCTGCCCTGTGCGGGTTTTTAATTTCATTCGAAGTAATGCAATTATTACGGCGATATAGGAAATACCGTTAATTGTAAAGCACCATCCGGGTCCGAAAGCCGCGTAGGTTATACCTGCAACAGCAGGACCAGTGGCGGTCGCGGTATTAAACATGGTTGAGTTTAAGGCAATCGCGTTGGCAATGTCATCCCGTTCTACCATATCGAGAACAAATGCCTGGCGTGCCGGCGCATCAAAGGCATTTACCACCCCTGTTAAGAAGGCAAGTATAATAATCTGCATTGGATGCACTAATGCGAGAAAGGTTAAAGAGGCGAGTATAAATGCAAGAATCATCATGGCAGATTGGGTGATTATAAGTAATGTGCGCCTTGGGATACGATCTGCAATAACTCCGCCGTATAACATAAAAAGCCAGGTGGGGATACCGGCTGCAAAACTAACGTAGCCGAGATAGGCCGGTGAATGGGTAATCTGAAAAACCAGGAATCCCTGGGCAGTGGTTTGCATCCAGGTACCCAACAAAGAAACCAATTGTCCAAAAAACCATAGTCTGTAATTTGGGTATTGAAACGCCGTAAAAGTTTTTTTAAAGTTAAATTTATTGTTGAATACTATCCCAGGAGAAAGCACAATACATTTTTATAATATTTCGGGAAGCAAAGGTCAAGGAAGAGATAAATAGATTTCGGGAACAGTCTTTAATTTTGCTGAAATGACTTGATTTTTATAATAGATGACAGACATGGATAATTTAAATATACTTAACGAGGATCCAATTTTTATGTAAACTCATTTATAGTAGTATAACATAATAAATTATCATTGTCCGAGGAGGAAGCATGGCTATATT